>CAIMFE010000026.1 GCA_903840235.1 uncultured Opitutia bacterium
AGTTCGCCGCGAGGGCGTGTGTTGGTCAGTCGATACCGCACGAGAATTAGCCAAGGAGTTTCCGAATGCTCGACGTGTTTGGATTATTGGTGCCGATCAATTAGCTCGGCTCGATCGATGGAAAGACGTGGAGGAACTGGGCCGTTACGTCGAATTTGCGGTTTTGAGTCGGGACGACATTTCGACGGAGCCACCTCGGTCGATTGCAAACAAAGTAAAAGTCACCATTTTGAAGGCACCTCCCGTGAAGGTTTCCTCCACGGCATTGCGTTTGTCGCTCAAGGAACGAAAGCCTTTTGGAAACGGCTTGCCCAAGTCGGTACGTGCCTACATCGATGAGCATTCACTTTATCAATCCTAACATGCCTGCCCCTAAAAAGAAAAAATTTAAACCTGTCTTAAAATCTAAAGCAGGCCCCAAACCATTACGCCGTAAAATTATTAAAAAGCCTGCGGCGAGTAAGGCGAAGACACGTTCGGAGTCGGTCAAGCCCGTGGCCCAAAAAGTAGCTTCGAAAATTCCTGCACACGTGATTGCGGTCATTAGAGCGCTCGATGACAAAAAAGCTGAGTCGATTCGCGTCTTAGAGTTAGGCCAACTTTCGTCCGTCGCCGATTACATGGTCATTGCGACAGGTACATCTGATCCACATTTGCGCGCGCTGCGTATCGAAGTTGAAAAAGCTTTAGATGAAGTCGGCTCACCCGCCCGTGGAACCGAGTCGCAACGTGAAAGCGGTTGGACCGTGGTCGACGGCTTTGACGTTCTCGTGCATATTTTCCGTCCTGATGTTCGTGAAAGTTACAGCATGGAATCCCTCTGGCGCGACGGTTTAGACATCCCCGTAGGTTCGATTATTAAATAATAAATTTCCGGTGGTGGTAGCGGGCAGAATTGAACTGCCGACCTCAGGCTTATGAGTCCCGCGCTCTAACCATCTGAGCTACGCTACCGAAAACCGGAAGAAAGTATTTCAATCAGGTCGTCTCAATGCGTCAAGCGGATTGAAGAATTAGCCCTTAGACCCAGCTAAAATCCAGAAAACTATGAGCCAAATGAGGGCACTGGCCGTGGCGAGGGTAACGTAAAGTTTTTGCTGATCTTTGACGATATCGCTCAGTCCGTGGTCTTGAATAGTAGCGTTAATGTGTCGGATCGATAAGTAGGGAAGTCCGCATCCCGCAAGGGTTCCAAAGGCCAGAAGTACAAATCGAGAGGAGAATGGAAAAGGCGATTTAGTTAAAAATTCTAAGATGGGTACGATAAGCGAAAATAAAAGTGGGAAAATAAAAGTGGAACCACACCAGAGGTAGCCCATGCGTACAGTATGTTCAAGGTTGAGCTGATTATTTTTATTCTTCGTCTCGGACGTTTTTATTTCCGGAGGGTTGCTGCCGGATTCCTGATTTTTAATTTGGGTGGCGGTGGCAATGGGCGAGCGACTGAGGCCGATGGTGCGGAAATACTCGCGAATGGTTATCCAGGAACCTTCGACTTCGATATTATGAATTAAACTAATTTCACCGGAGCGTAATTTATCGCTAATCTGTGCCAGGGAGAGTGGTTCAGAAATGACACCTTTCCAGCGTAGACGAAATGTGGATTGTTTACTCATCGTTTATAAATCACGGCCGAGGAGGATGACCTCCCAGCCGCCTTCTGGTGGATTGAGGTTGGCAGGAATTTTGGAAGCACGTGCGGCTTCGGTGACCGTGGTCGACAGGCGTAAAAGAGGAGAAAGGGGTGAGGGCTCGTTGATCCGCGTACGGTTTCCATCGGCATCGACGCGATAAATCACATTAGCTTTACCTTCGCTATCGATACCGAAAATGAGGGTGTCGGAAAGTTTCTCACGCAGAATCGCTTCACCGTCATCGGCTTGGAAGCCAACATAAATCATTTTTTGTGTGCGGAGCGTCGCTAAGAGACTCCGCCAGAAACGTGCTTCTTCAGTGTAAGTGCAGCCGCCCTGACGAAGCAGAATGGACTTTAAATCACCGAGGACGTCGGCCCATTTTTCTTTAAACAGGAAGTCGTACGAATTGATTGAGCTTTGGGTGATGCGACGGAGTTGCTCAGCGTCGCGTTGCGCCGAAGGTGAATACAAGATGCCCCAAATTTCCGGACGTTGGTTGGCGACTTTAAAAAGCTCTTGCAGTTGATAGGCCCGTAATTCGAAGAATGGTGCCGGGCTCCGACGAACTAAATCAAGTTTACGAATGATGGGTTCGGAGAGTTGACCATTTTTCACTTCAAAGAAACGATTGAATTGTCGGAGATAATCAAGTTCACCCAGCGGGGTTTCTTCAACGAGGTCTTCGCCCTTCGAGATGAATTCGCCTTTTTCAGTTCGGAATTCTCGGCGACTCCATGATGAATCAATTAACTCACCGTCACGATTTAACTCTTTGCCACTGACTATATATTCAATGCCGCCATTGAAGCCTTTGCGTTCTATATCGAGTTCGCCAGAGATCACCACCGAACGTAATTTCTTAATCCCTTCGGAAGAGGTTTGTCGCACGTAATATCGGCGCATCGATAGGGCGGTACGATTATCAGCTAAGGCTTGAACAATATTCGATTCATAGGGCGTGAGTTGCGACGGCTGAAAGAGTCCGGAGGAATCAGTGTTCGGAATGTTATCCCACATGGCACCAACGTGAGGTGCTAAAACAGTGCGAGGTAGAGTGAGAATCTTAGGTGAATAATTAATAATGTTTTGCGCCTTCTTATTTAAATGGGAACTCGCGGTATTATTTTTGATGATTGAACCTAGGGCATTGAGATAGAGTTTGAGATCGGTGGCTTGGGTGAGGCTTTGTAATTGGGAGAGGGCGTTGTTTTCACTTTCAATCCGGATGTTCGCTCGATCAATTTCGGCATTCGCTTCATCGAGGTCTTTTACGCCAGCAATCGAGAGACTGAGAATGAGCGGACGAATTTTCTCAATGGTGTTAATCGCACTTGGTAAATCCGAAATCTTGTCGTTACTACCAATCGATTTTTTAAGTTGGATGCGTAGATTGAATAATTGCGCACGACTCTCTTCCGTAATTTTTTGGCAGCTCGATAGAATAAGGGCGGGGTCGGGACACACTTTCTTTAAATCCTCGGCGGCCTTGGGTCCCACTTGTGTGATGGCTTGGAGGTAGGCCTTGGCGTGCGTATTAACCTCTGCGTAGTTGGAAAGATTGATGCCGGATTGGAAGGCTTGTTGAAGGTAACTTGCTTCGGTGCGCAGGGTGGTGAGGGTTTCGCGCTGCGTTTGAATCTCTTTTTTAATTTCCGTATACTCGTCTAAGAATTCCGAACTTTTCTCGTTTAGAATATAATTTTTGTTATCGCTGGTCAGTTTCTGGGCGGCGGTTTCGGTGTCCCAGGCTTCGAGCAGGGATCTGATTTCTTGGAAATTCCGTCGTGCTTCGGATTTTAATTCCTGAGTGCGATAGCCGTAAAAGAGTGCGCCCACGAGAATTAGAAAACCGGCGACCCACGTAGAAATTAAGAGGGCGTAGCGACGAGTGAGGCGTGCCCGCGTTAATTTGAGGGCGGAATTAACTTCATCAATTAATCCGCTCGGAAGATGTTCTGCGAAGTTCTTCGCACGTTCTAGCCATTCGTTTAGACTAGAGATTAAAATCACGGGCGAGTTACCTTTTTGAATGCTTTCTAAAAGATTTTCCCACTGTGTCACTAGTTGATGGGTGTTCGATTTAATCGCCGCTTCGGCTTCATGAGCGGCAGCCAGTTCTCCGGCCCAGTTTTCAAGATTATTAATGGAGGATTGAATATCCTCGGAGAGACTGAGTTGGTGGTCGCGCTCGAGTGTTCTAATTCTGGCTAAAGAATTAATGCATGATTCCCAGAGCTGATTAGTTTTCGCGGACTCAGCTTCTTTGATGAGGGTGGGAATTTGTTGTGATGCTTTCTGACGTAAAATCGTGATACGGCGATTGAGTGCATTAATCCACTCAGGTTTTGACTTCAAATCATCATCACCAAAGCGTTCCATGAGCCCCATTAAATTAATCGCTTCATCTTCTTTATTTTCATCCAATAATTTCCCTAAGTTATTGAGCGACTCGCGGATAAACTTGGCGGATAAGCGAATTAACTCTGAGCGTGCGGTAGGGTCTTCGGGATTAATTCTGACGATGGAGCGGAGAACGTTGAGGGCACGATCTTCATCGCGGGTGCGCATGGCTTCGCGGTATTCGCGATAGAGCGGATGGTTTTCACCAATGGATTTCCCGTATAATCCTTCGACCGCTAAAATATGTTGTTCATCGAGAATGAAACCGGAGGGGAGTCCGCGTTCGCGACAGAGAGTATGCCAGCGTTCGGAATCGGCAAAACTCAATTGACTACAAAGTGTCAGCAGGTCGGGTTCAATTTCAGCGATTTGAAAAGCGGCATAATCATTGCCATTACGAATCAGCGTATTGCATTGCTCGAGGCGCTCACGGGCGCGTTGGCAAAGCGCGGTGTACTCGCTGGCTAAGGTGCGCGCTTCGAGGTCGGGCG
>CAIMFE010000027.1 GCA_903840235.1 uncultured Opitutia bacterium
GTGAACGGAATGGAAGAGACTTACGGAAAAGATTTAGATTATCAGGAACGAGACTAAAAACTATTTAGCAATTTCTGGTTGGTCTTTCACGCATCTAAAGCCGGCGTGATTAGTCGAGCTGATGGAATCAATACCCGAGCGTGCCGAAGGACGAAAGCGGAAGCAGTAGCCTTCGTCACAGAGCCAAGATCCGCCACGCATCACGTGTTCGGTGAATCCTGTACGTTTTGGATCATAAGTTCCAGCGACTGGTCCTAATGGATTATCCTTCGGTGAAATGTTATAAAATTCAGGACTATACCAATCTTCGCACATTTCCCAGACGTTGCCCGCCATATCATATAAGCCGTATCCATTAGGCGGGAATGATTTTACGGGCGCAATGGAGGTGAAACCATCTTCGCCATCATCTTTGCGCGGAAAACCTCCCTGCCAGTAATTGGCCATAAATTTCCCATTCGGTTTTTCTTCGTCACCCCAAACGAAATTTTTATTCTTTAATCCACCCCGTGCGGCAAATTCCCATTCGGCTTCGGTGGGTAATCTTTTTCCGGCCCACGCTGAGTAGGCTTTGGCGTCATTCCAGGTGATACAGATTACGGGATAATTCATTTTATCTTTAATATCCGACGCCGGGCCTTGGGGATGGCGCCAAGTAGCACCCGTGGTAAATTTCCACCAAGGGGTAGCACCTTCGGATCCGCATCGAAAAGGATCTACGCCTGGAGTTAATTGAAAAATCAGTGATCCACCTTTGAGGTCTTCGGGTTTTGCTGTCGGAAAATCTCGGGGACTGAAATCTTTTTCTGCTGTGGTAACATAGCCGGTGGCTGCGACGAATTGAGAAAACTGTGCGTTGGTGACTTCGGTCGTATCCATCCAGAAACCTTTGACCACGACCGCATGAGCCGGGCCTTCTTCCTTATGGTTTTGATCAGCGTTTAAGGTACCCATGTCGAATTCACCCCCGGGAATCCAAACCATATCGCCCATGGAAGACGGCTGTCTTTGATTAACCCAAAACCAACCCGCCACGCAGACTACTAAAAATAGAGCAATCTCGGCACGCTTGCGAAGTCGGTTTAGTTTAATGGACTCAGGTTTTTCCATGGTTGGTTATTAAGTTAATCACCGAAAAGGGGCGAGAGTTTCTTTTTATATAAATTTTCTGATATCGTCTCGCCCCTTAAGGTTTATTGGTGCTAATTTAAGAATATGAGTTCGCCCCAGGAGGAAGTCTTACAAATTTTTAGAGATTCGCGTGCGTTGCTCAACGGCCACTTCGTCCTTCGTTCGGGATTACACAGCGGACATTTTTTTCAGTGCGCGCAGGTTTGTCAGTACATGGATAAGGTAACTCGCTTGATTGAACTTTTACGTCCTAAATTAAAAGACTATCCTTGTGATGTGGTCTTAGCTCCCGCGATGGGAGGTCTGGTGGTCGGACAAGAACTCGCTCGCCAATTAGGTGTGCGCTTTATTTTTGTAGAAAAAGAAAACGACAAGCTGGTTTTGCGTCGGAACTTTTCCTTTAAAAAAGGGGAGAGGGTATTGATTGCCGAGGATGTGGTGACAAGGGGAGGGCGCGTTCAAGAGTGTTTAGAAATTATCCAACAACACGAAGCGGTACCTGTCGCCGTCACTTGTTTGGTGGATCGGTCGGGTGGACAGACTAAATTTGTCGCTCCGTTCATCTCCTTGTTGGAATTAACTTTCCCGACTTATCCGGCCGACCAATTACCACCTGAATTAGCCAAGATTCCAGCAACAAAGCCTGGTTCATAAAAATCTCCCCAGAAAGGGGCTGAATAGAGGAAAATTTAGGTTTTTCTGCCTTGTGCCTTGCGCCCGCGGGTTCAGTTCCCTAGCCAAAGAGGTATATTTCTATGGATCGTAAAAACTTATTTCTAGGTGTTGGATGTATTGCTGCAGCGATGTTTATTTTCGCTGTTTCGAAACCCAATGAGCCTGCACCCTCGGCAACCTCAGCTAAGTCAGTTGCACCGACTGCTGCCACGGCTGCTGTCTCCGCTCCCGCTCTTTCGAGTATCAGCTCTTCCGCGCAATCAATTGCTGATGCACAGAAGACGGTCATTAGTAACGGATACTTAAAGGTTACTTTTACTTCACGGGGTGGTGCGATTGAAAAAGCGGAACTTCTGAAACAGCCCGCCGATCTTTCCAAAAAAGAAAATATTTTATTTAATGCCGGTAATGTCGATTCGGCGATGACGCTGGGCGTGACGAATCGTGCGACTAATCGCGTTGAGCCTGTTTATTCGGAATTTAAATTAGTATCGAGCAGCGCTACTTCCGTAGTCTATCAAGGCAAGTTGGAGGACGGCACTAAGGTCACACGTACTTATACTTTACCTGTGTCAGAAAACTCAGGGGCAGAGCCTTACTCAATTCGTTTCCAAACTAAGGTAGAAGCGTCGGGTGCTGTGCCTACGCGTGTTTGGCACTCGACCGGAACTTGGCACTACACCCAAGGGGATGCTGCTCACCAATTTATGTCGGTCTTGGCCGACAACGGGGAAGACTTAACCCACGTAGGTATTGATGTTTTCCGTGATTCCAGTGGATTTTTCGGTCTTGGTGCTCACCGTGCAGAACTCGAACACCCAGCAATTGCTGCGGGTAAACCCTTTAACTGGGTTTCATCGGGCAACCAGTTTTTCGCATCGATTATCCGAGTGGAGCCAGGTCAACGTGGTGCACGATCGGAGTTAGTCGCTCGCCCAGTAAAATTCGACAGTCAAGAAGTGGGCATCCAAGCATTCGCTTATTGGGAAGGCGTCCCCGCTGCTGATTTAAGTGTGACGACGGAAGGCGACTTCTTTGTCGGCCCTAAGGAGTACGCCCGCTTGGCAGCTTTGCCTGATGACCAAGTTTCTGTCTTACAGTTCTCGAAAATTCTCGGATTCATTTCCTTCGGGGCGATTTGTAAACTCCTCCTCGCGTGTCTGGGCGGCATTCACTCTTTACTGACTTGGTCGGGCGCTTGGTCCTGGGGTTGGGCGATTGTTCTGCTCACCGTGATTATCAAACTGATTACTTGGCCGCTCACTGCCGCTCAACAGCGCACCGCGCAGAAAATGCAGCAGTTCAAAGGTCCGATGGAAGAGATTCGCGAAAAATATAAAAATGATTCTGAGAAGTTGAATAAGGAAATGATGAAGCTCTATACCGAGCATAAAATTAATCCCTTCGCTGGCTGCTTACCGATCTTCATTCAGATTCCAGTTTTCTTCGGACTCTATACCGCGTTCCAAACCACCGTAGAATTACGCTTAGAATCTTTCCTTTGGATTCACGATCTTTCTACGCCGGACACACTTTTCCATATTGGCAGTTTCGGGGTTAATTTACTGCCTATTCTGATGGGTATTACCATGTGGTTGTCGATGCGGATGACGCCAACACCTTCGGCCGATAATACCCAAAAAACCATCATGTACACGATGGCTTTTCTATTCCCGGTCATCTGTTATTCGCTCCCTGCGGCTCTATCGCTTTACATGACCTTGCAGAATTTACTAACCATGCTACAAATGGGAATGAGTAAAACTGCAGATGGCATTGTAGAAGTAATCCCTCCCAAGAAAAAGAAATCTAAAAATTAATTTTTTATGTCAGGTCATAGTAAGTGGCATACAACGAAACGGCACAAAGCCGTGATTGATGCAAAGCGCGGAAAGGTCTTTTCCGTCTTGGCGAAGGAAATTACTTTAGCGGCACGCTCCGGTGGAGGTAATGCAGAAACGAATGCACGTTTGCGTACGTTGATGGATAAGGCGCGAGCATCGAATATGCCGACGGACAATATCAAGCGTGCGATTCAAAAGGGCACCGGGGAAATTCCTGGCGTCGTTTATGATGAAATCACTTATGAAGGTTACGCGCCTGGTGGCGTTGGTCTCATTGTGGAAGTGACGACCGATAATAAAAATCGAGCTGCGGCGGAGGTCCGTCAGGCCTTCAATGATAACAATGGTAATATGGCCCAAACGGGTGCCGTTTCCCATAGCTTCCAACGCAAGGGACAATTTTTAATTGGCGCGAATCAGACGACCGAAGATAAATTAATCGAAATCGCTTTGGAGGCTGGAGCGGATGATATTATCAACCACGGCGATCACTTCGAAGTCCTTTGTCCGATCTCCGCTTATGATAGCGTGGCGAAGACTTTGCAGGAAAAATCCATGAAGCCTGAATCGAGTGAAATTGCTTATATTACTAATATTTCTGTGCCCGTGACGGCTGCGGAAATTGCTAAGCAAGTTTTGGAGCTCATTGAGGCTTTAGAAGCGCTCGATGACGTGAAAGCCGTGCATGGGAATCACGAAATCGACCCCAAGTTTTTAGGTTAAAAGGTTTTGGGCTTTTCTCAGGCTCTTTATTGTCTAGGCTCTCGAGCGTGGCTTCATCTTCGCATCGAGATTCATCGGGGGTTCGGACAGCCGCTCGGGCTATCATTGTGCGTAACGATGAATTATTGGTCGTTAGGATAAAAAGTGATGAGGGGGAATTTTTAGTTCTACCGGGTGGCGGACAAAATCATGGCGAAAACTTACAGGCGACTGTGGTGCGCGAAGTGAACGAAGAACTTGGATTGAATGTGATCGTCGAAGAACTTGCCTACGTACGAGAGTATGTTGGAAAAAATCATTCCATGCATCGTATCCACGGACACTTCCATCAGGTCGAAGCGGTGTTTTATTGTAAGTGCGATAACTTTGCGTTGATCGGTGAGGGTAAAGGCCAGGACCGTCGGCAGGTCGGTTTTCTTTGGATACCACTGAGTAAAATAGACCAGCACCCCATTTCTCCCCCCGGTTTGAGTAAAATTATCATGCAGAAAACAGCGGGTGGTTCGGCTCGATATTTGGGGGATATACATTGAAGGCTTGCCAGCGAGCGA
>CAIMFE010000028.1 GCA_903840235.1 uncultured Opitutia bacterium
AAGGAACTGTTTGAGAAGTTCGGCGTCGCTACTCCCAAAGGTGTAGCCGTCAACTCCGCTCAAGATTTCGAAGCCGCCCTTAATAAAATCAATACCTCTGCCGGTATCATGGTTAAATCGCAAATCCACGCTGGCGGACGCGGTAAAGGAACTTTCACCAATGGATTCAAAGGTGGTGTAAAATTCTCTCCCACTAAAGAAAAGGCCATCGAAAATGCGAAAGCGATGCTCGGTAATACCTTAGTCACCGCCCAAACGGGTCCTGAAGGTCGCAAAGTCCAAACCCTCTATTTCACCGAAGCGGCTAACCTCGGAAAACGCCCCGATGGTCGTGATGATGAATACTATCTCGCCATCCTTCTAGATCGCGCGACTTCCTGTCCGGTCATCGTTGCCTCCACCGAAGGCGGCATGGAAATCGAGCACGTCGCTCACCATACGCCTGAGAAAATTTTCAAAGTACAAATCGACCCCGCTGTCGGCATCCAAGCCTATCAAGCTCGCCAAATCGCTTTCGCCCTCGGTTTCAGCGGCGAATTATTCAAACAGTGCGTGGCCTTAGTAACTAAACTTTATCAATTCTACTGGGACAAAGATTGTGCGATGGTGGAAGTAAATCCCCTGCTCGTAACCCAAGAAGGAAAACTCTTAGCACTCGATGCGAAGGTTTCGTTCGACGATAACGCGCTCTTCAGACATCCCGACGTCGTCGCATTGCGCGATTTAAACGAAGAAGATCCTAAAGAAATTGAGGCTTCAAAATTTGGCCTGTCGTACATCGCACTCGACGGAAATATCGCCTGCTTGGTCAATGGTGCAGGTTTAGCGATGTCGACCATGGACATCATTCAACACTTCGGTGGTAGCCCAGCCAACTTCCTCGACGTCGGTGGCGGAGCAAGCAAAGAACAAGTCACGGCTGCCTTTAAAATCATCTTAGGTGATGCCAACGTTAAGGGCATTATGGTCAATATTTTCGGTGGTATTATGGATTGTAACGTCATCGCTACGGGAATCGTAGAAGCGGTGAAAGAAACTGGACTCAAACTCCCTCTCGTGGTTCGTCTCGAAGGCAACAACGTCGAAGCTGGCAAAGCTACGCTCGCCAACAGCGGACTCACAATTGTGTCGGGTGATACGATGGCCGACGCTGCACAAAAAATCGTGAAACTCGTTAACCAAAAATAATTACTCTTTAAAATGTCTATTCTCGTTCACGAAAAAACACGCGTCTTAGTTCAAGGTATCACCGGAGATTTCGGTGGTCGCCATGCTCGACTCTCCATCGACTACGGTTCGCAAATCGTCGCTGGTGTCACTCCAGGTAAAGGCGGACAGGTCTTCGAACACAACGGCGTGAAGGTTCCTATTTTTAATACCGTTGCCGATGCGGCTAAACAAACCGGGGCAACGGTCTCTGCAATTTTCGTACCTCCTCCCTTTGCGGCAGATGCGATTCTCGAATGTTTTGATGCGGATCTCGACCTCGCTGTCGCCATCACCGAAGGTATTCCCGTACGTGACATGGTACGTGCAAAACGCGCCATGCAGGGCCGTCGCACACGCTTAATCGGCCCTAACTGCCCAGGCGTCGTCACTCCTGGTCGTGGTGATAAATCTCATGGTGGCTGCCGTATCGGCATCGCCCCTGGTTACATTCACAAACGCGGAAAAGTTGGCGTTGTTTCCCGCTCTGGCACCCTCACCTACGAAGCAGTATGGCAACTGACTTGCAAAGGACACGGACAATCCACCTGCGTGGGCATTGGTGGCGACCCCGTCAATGGCACCTCTCACCTCGATGTGATTAAACTCTTTAATGAAGATCCTGAAACCGAAGCGATTATCATGATTGGTGAAATCGGTGGCAGCGCTGAAGTCGAAGCCGCTCGCTGGATTAAAGCGAACTGCAAGAAACCGGTCGCTGGATTTATCGCCGGTGCCACTGCTCCTGCGGGTCGACGCATGGGTCACGCCGGTGCCGTCATCGGCGGAGCTGAAGATACTGCGGAAGCCAAAATCAAGATATTCCAAGAATGTGGTATCTCGGTTGCGGCGACTCCGTCCGACATGGCTGATGCATTATTACGCGTCTGGCGCGGATAATTCATTTAAACTCCATCAAACAAAAAGCCCGTCTTCACGGGCTTTTTTGTTGGTTCGAACTTAGAGTCGAATGCCGAATTTTTCGAGCAAGCGCGCTAAGTCATCATCACCTTCATAGCTAATAATAATGGTTCCCTTTTTGCCCTTACGGGTGACTTGCACCTTAGCGGATAAGTGTGAAGCAATTTTCTTTTGGACATCTTCGACGACGGTTTTTTCTTTGTCGCGGTGAATCTTCTTTTTGTCGGTGACAAAAGTTTTAACGAGCGCTTCGGTGGCACGGACTGATAAACCATCTTCAACCACTTTACGTGTAGCCTGAATACGGTGAGCAAGATTTTCAATCGCGAGTAAAACTTTAGCATGGCCCGCGGAGATTTGACCTTTGGACAAGTAACCTTGGATTTCACG
>CAIMFE010000029.1 GCA_903840235.1 uncultured Opitutia bacterium
ATAGTTATTTCACTTCTAAATGATAGCGGTACCAGGCGCCGCAAGAGCAGTAGACGCCGCAATAGCATTTGGCGTCCAGCGCCCTATTGGGAGCCCAATGACAAAGCTGACTAAAAAAGTATAACTCGGCACACATTATGTTAGGTATTGAGGGGACAAGCTGGCAAGGTGACAAGGGACGCGTGCAAATGCACGCGAGGGGACACGGTGACACGGGGACACGGTGACAAGGGGTATGACAGATATGACAGGTCTCTAGGTTGATAGTGAATTAGATTAAAATAGTTTGGGTGGACTATGAGCGATTTATCACGAAGAGAGTTTCTAAAGTCTTTATCGATTGGTGGGGTGGTGTTGTTTACACCTGAATGGTTTAAGTTGGTGGCTGATACGAAGCTGGCCACGCAGGGTAGGGAGTTGCCCGCCAAGGCCGGTGAGAAAATCAAACCGGGATGGAGTGTGATCAATGCCTTTTGGACTGATAATGGTTACTTTGAGCTTTGTCTGAATGGCACTATCTATGATGAGGTTCCTGAATTTGAATATGAGGAAGAGGAATTTGATGAAGATAATTTTAGAAGGTATAAAAATGAGACTGATGATGAATATGAAGAGCGACGTGAGGAGGCTCGTGAAGAATGGGAGCAGGAACAGGAAGATGAGCGTGAGACCCTCGAGCATAATCATGAAGACGATTGGTACCGTCATAGCTGCCCGGGTGCTCGGGCTGTGCCGTACCTCCAAGAGGTACTTGATTTATTAGAAGAGAGATCAACGACGAGTGAGGGGTCGGACGAAGACTATGAAGAGGTGGGGGCGATTGAGTTCTATGATGGTGCCTGCCCTGGGAATGATACTTACTATGCGGCGACTGCGAATGATTATGAAACTCTGGCTGCCTTACAGGTGGTCTTGAATAAACTGCGCAAGAGATGTCGGGTGGTGATTGTGGAGCCAGATGTGAAGGACGCAAAGCAGGGGTAATATCCGAGGGGCCGAGTTGGCACGTTAGCACGTTGGCAAGGGGAGAGGCAAAGATACATGGACGGCACGCAGTGCCGCCCCTACCTGGGTATAGGGTAAAATACTGTGATTTTATTCTTCACAATAGTATATAAATCTATTGTGTAATCTATGAACCACCTGCCCATGTATGTTGGAATCAGGCGGTGACTTTTAGGGGCGAACTAAGCACGAGTTGCAGTTCGCCTCTTCTGTTATCTGCGTAATGAGTTCTATATGTGAGAGTGGCACTCTGCTGTGTATGGTGATTCCGTGATTATGTGCCGCATTAATATATGCTGCAGTGGCAAATAAATCGGCGAGTTGAATGAAACGATTATACTTAGATTCAGATTCTAAAATATTCTCGATTAGACAGTCCTGGATTAAATTATTTTTACGTGCACTCTGAGCAATGGATCGCATGAGTGGAACTCGCCCTCTATCGGATATGATTATTCGCTGACTCCCTGAATCGTTTCTAATAGCTTCAGTTAAAACCCTCCGGAGTGGGTATGTTTCGGTTTTACTGTTTTTGATAATTGTAAACGTAGATACTTTTATGGAATTAGTATGTAAGTAGCTTTTAATTGAATCTAAAAAGTGTTTCAGTTGAGAAGTATTTAGAGGATTTAGTTTAAAGGCTCCTTTATTTGATAGTAAGTCGCGCGTGTGTAATTCATGTTTGAATCCAGGACTCAAATTTTCAGTAGATTCGATTAATAAGTTTTCTAACGAATTGTGAGCATGAGCCCAGTTGCCCGCTGGTAATTTAATACATGCTAAAGATAATATGGGTGATGCACCGGGTTTAGTTCCGTCATCGCCACTTTCATCCATGTATATGAGAATCACATATCATAAGATTAAATGGCTCAGTTGATTACAATTAAATGACTTTGAGGTTTATGCCCTAGGGTAAATACCGGTCTTAATTCAGGGGACACATCTAGTTGGGGGGCGAGTGGGCACGTTGGCAAGGGACGCGTGCGCTGCACGCGAGGGGGCGTGTTGGCAAGTTGGCACGTTGGCGAGGGGTAGTGAAGGACGCGATGCAGTCGCGCCCTTAGCTAATAAATGATTTTGGATTCTTGATGGGCTTAGCCGAGTGCTAAGATGTTCTATGTTGATTGGCGAACGGGCAGCTAGGGTCAGCTGCCCCTACCTAATTAAATCATGGGGACAACGGGTGTTTGGTGCGTGTGGTATAATTCTAATATAATTACTAAATGAAGTCTCCGATTTTTAAGCGTCCACTCCGTGTTTTCTATAGCGAGGACTATGCGGTGGGGGAGGGATTGGAGACGGTGACAAAGTCTAAACTGCTAGCTAAGATGATTACAGACGGTAAGGTGTCGGGCGTTGAACTGGTAGCCCCTAAGTTGGCGACAGAGGAGGAGCTGATGCTGATCCATTCGCCAGAGTATGTGGAAGGAGTGATGTCAGGAAAATTGAAGAACCTGGCCGCTGGGGTGTGGTCGAAGAAACTACTTAAAAGTATTTTGGCGACGACGGGTGGGATGCGTGATGCGACGAATGAGGCATTACGTAATGGTCGGTCGGGAAGTTTTTCGAGTGGCCTGCATCATGCCCGGGCAGATGCGGGTATGGGATTCTGTACTTTTAACGGATTAGCGTTGGCCGCGTTGGAGGCGTTGAAGAAAGTGAAGTCGGTGGGAATTTTGGATCTCGATGCGCACTGCGGTGGAGGGACGGCGAATATTTTGAAAACAAATAAGAGAGTGAGACTGGCGGATGTGAGTGTGTGTTCGTATGATAGTTGGACGCCGACTGCGAAGAGCCGTCACTTTATTGAAGTCGTGGATAAGCCCAAAAGTTATTTAGCATCGGTGCGTAAAGCTCTGAAAACTTTAGAGGGCGTGGAGTTTTTGATTTATAATGCGGGAATGGATACGCATGAGAAGGCTGGTGGGATGAGTGGGATAACGCTCGATGTGATTAAGGAGCGTGAGGCGTTGGTGGTGGAGTGGGCGCAGGAACGGAAGGTGCCGATCGTGTTTGCGCTGGCCGGTGGCTATACGTGGTCGGGCCTGACTTTAAAGGAAGTTGCTGAGTTGCATTTGGAGACGGTGCGCGCTTTCAATGCTTGAAAGCGCGAGGGGACATGTGGGCAAGGTGACATGGGGACAAGGGGAGATGCAAAGATACACGGACGGCGCGCAGTACCTTAGTAGTGGTAGCGTACTTGTAGGATGTAGAGGGTGTTGGCCTCTACGCGGTAAACGAGACGGTGTTCGAGTGTGATTCGTCGTGACCACCAGCCGGATAAACTTCCCTTCAGCGGTTCGGGCTTACCGATGCCCGAATGAGGCGACTTTTTAATAGAAGCTATGAGTGTCTGAATTCTTTTAACAATGGCAGGTTGATTACGTTGCCAGAAAATTAAGTCTTCTTCCGCTGCACTGGACCATTTTATTTCCACGCTTTGCTTTTTTTGAATTTACCAGATGTGAATTCACTAATGCCTTTGGCTAGGCGCTTAGCATTCGCAGGTGACGACAGTAAATGCATGGTTTCAACCATCATGGAATATTCCTCGGCATCCATGAGTACGACGGCTGCGACACCGTTTCGGGTAATGGTGACAGGTTCACGATCCTCGCTGGCTGACTCCATGAGTGAGGCAAGTTGATTGCGGGCATCGGTATAAGAAATGGTTTTCATAGTATCACTCTTAGCGTTGTACAGAATTCTGTCAATAGCGCGAACTTCGGTCACGAGGGGGCACGTGGGCAAGGTGACACGGTGACAAGGGGGAGAAAGTTTAGACGCCATAGGGTTGAAATTATATATTAAATCGGGGTGGAATGACATGGGGTGTTATAGTTAGGGGACACGGTGACATGGGGACAAGGTGACAAGGGGAAATAC
>CAIMFE010000030.1 GCA_903840235.1 uncultured Opitutia bacterium
AAACTTGAAAACGGTGTTCAACCGATGCTTAAACGCACCGGAGTGCGCATCGTCACTCATGATATTATTTACGAACTGATTACTCTAGTTAAGGAAGCGATGGCTGAATTACTGGATCCTGAATTGCGTGAAAACAAATTAGGTGCGGCCGAAGTTCGTGCCGTTTTCCCTCTCGGAAAAGAACACAAAGTGGCTGGTTGTATGGTGACCGAAGGCTTAATCAAACGCGCCGCCAAGGCTCGTTTATTACGCAAAGGTCAAGTCATCCACCAAGGCCCTGTTGAAACCCTTCGTCGATTCAAGGACGATGCCTCTGAAGTTAAGGCCGGCTTTGAATGCGGTATTAAACTGGGTGGCTATGATGAATACCTGCCTGGTGACGTAATCGAAGCTGTAGAAATTCTTTCAGTTCGCCCTTCTCTTTAAGCTATGTCGCAACGCCAACTCCGTGTCGCTGAATTAGTTCAGCGGGAAGTTTCTGTCGCTCTGCGACAAAACTGGGGTAGCGAAGCTTCTTTAATTACGATCACACGCGCCCGCGTCTCGCCCGACCTCCGTCAAGTTTACGTCGGCTATGCAGTGTCGGGTGGTGTGCCTGAGAAAAAAGCAGCACGAAATCTTTTGAAAAGAATCCGTCGCGAGCTCCGCGCCTATGTCGGTGGAATTTTACAAATGAAAAGCACACCCGACCTTTCATTTGCCGAAGATGATGTGACCGGTGGAGTAGCGCGCGTTCAGGCGATGCTTGATGAGCTATCGCGTGAAGACATTAAGAAAAATAAAGACGCCTAAGCAGTCGGCTCGGTAATCTCAGGCAGACCAGCTAAGGCTTCGCGTACCGCGATGGCGCGAGAGCGATCACGTCCGTCGCTATCGAGATCCTTGCCATGACGTGCCTGGATGTGGGCGGGCTGGCCCTCAATGATGAGACGATCAATGATGTGGCGGCTGGTTTCAGGCAGGTATCCCAGGTCACACGCCATGCGTAAATGCGAAAGCATATTCATCGATTCAACACTGGTGAGTAAATGGGCTGAACGTAAAACGGCTAAGGAACGTGCCAGGCGATCGGTAAAGCGTGGACCCTCTTCTTCGGCTAATTTTCTGCGAGCGTTCCACTCTTGTTCGACTAGATTTTTAATCCAGTTGCCGAGATGTTTCATAATCACCTCTTCAGAAAGTCCGAGCGTTTGCTGATTAGAAATTTGGAAAATATTTCCCAGTGCTTCGGTGCCCTCACCAAGCCAGCCGCGAACGGCGAGGCCATCTTGTCCGAGAGCTCGAGAAACTTTTTCGATGTGGCCGGCTAAGCAAAGTCCAGGCAAGTGTACCATCGCTGAAACTCTTAAACCCGTACCAACATTGGTCGGACAAGCAGTCAAGATGGGAACGCACTACAACCAAACATTCTCTGGTTGGAATGGCTTTACTACCACTGCCGACTTCTACAATTCATTTCATGAAGAAGATGGAAGAAGACAATCTGACATCGATGGATTTACAG
>CAIMFE010000031.1 GCA_903840235.1 uncultured Opitutia bacterium
AACTTTATATCCACCATCGCGGGCAATTTTCTGCAAGCGAACCGTCGCTAAGTTTAAACAATAACCCACCTTGGATTGGGTTAAATTCTCTGATAAATCTACCGTTTTGGTTAAATCTTTGTAACGCGCCGTGGCCACGCGCCGTAGCCTATCTAAAGTGACTGCAGCAGCTGATGTCTGTGCCTTTCCTTCATCAATTATTTTTTGGGCACGCGCTTTAGCTTGTTCGGGTGTTTCCTGAAATGCTCCTGTTGTCGTGATGCGGGGAGCGTTTAAAATACTGTTACCTTGCTGAAGGCGTTGCTGGCCCTTCTCTAATTGTTGTAAGGCCTTACCCCATTCAATAATCTCACCCTGATTTGCTTTCAGGTACTGCGGCACTTCGGGATCGGGAATTAATTTAATGGGTGCGGGCGCAGTCTCGGCGGCAGCAAGAAGAGCAAAACTAGCAAGGAGTGCGTACATTTTTAAGACTCGTCGAACTTACGGTTAAAAAGAGTTTCCATTTCTTCGAGGAATTGGCCGGCCTCTTTACCTTTAACCGAAAATTTTAAGCGCGAGCCTTGGCCAGCGGCCAACATCATCAGACCCATAATACTCTTTCCGTTAACCACTTCGTCGTCTTTGGAAACCGTGATTTCGAGGTCGGCATAGCGATTAGCCAGACGGACAATCTGTGCAGACGGACGCGTGTGAATGCCCATTTTGTTTTGGACAGTGAATTCGCGGGCAATAACCTCAGGTTTTTCTTCCATGGAATAGGGCGAAGTGGTGGGGAAAAGTATAGAGGAAGGGGCATTGTGAAGGCTAAAGGGTCAAGTCTAAACCCCTACTCTGCGGGTTCGCTTGACCTTCCCGCCCAGACTCCTCCAATCATACCCTTAAATCTGCACTCCCGTGGCCAAGCCCGCTGTCATCACCCATCCTGAATCTCTGAAAAACCCTGCAGGGCCATCGGAATATTCTAAACACCCAGTTAATAGCTCACTTACTAAAGAAGCTAAAATTGCACTCTACACCAAAATGGCACGCATCCGCCATTTTGAACAGCGCTGCATCCGCGTCTACCAACAAGGAAAAATTGGTGGCTTCCTTCACCTGTACGTTGGCCAAGAAGCCGTCGCCGCTGGAACGATTTCACTCTTAGGCAAACACGACCACATCATCACTGGCTATCGCGATCACGGACACGGCCTGATGGTCGGCATGGGCATGAAAGAATGTATGGCTGAATTAACCGGCAAAGTTACCGGATGCTCCAAAGGCAAAGGCGGCTCGATGCACTACTTCGCTCCTGATAAAAATTATTGGGGCGGTCACGGAATTGTCGGCGGCCAAGCTCCACTCGGAACAGGACTCGCTTACGCCGTAAAATACCGTGGAGAAAAAGGTTCATGCTTCACCTACATGGGTGATGGTGCCGTCAATCAAGGCGCTGTACACGAAGCTTACAACTTAGCCGCACTCTGGGACCTACCTGTGATTTTCGTCGTCGAAAATAATGGCTACTCGATGGGCACATCCCAAGAGCGCTCCACCGCACACCCGGGCTGCTTAGCTAAACGCGCCGAAGGCTACAACATGGCCTGGGATGTGATTAACGGCCACGATGTCTACGAAGTGCGCGCGAAAACCGCCGCCGCCTTAAAACGTGCCCACGAAGAATCTAAGCCTACCGTTTTAGAAATTTTCACCTATCGCTATTTCGGTCACTCCATGGCCGACCCCGACAAAACTTATCGCGATAAAGAAGAAATTAAAGAATACCGTGATAAAAAAGATCCAGTGTTTCTCTTTGAAAAAGAATTGCTCGCGGAAAAAGTTCTCACCCCTGAACTGGTTGAATCAATCAATGCAGCAGCCATGGAAGAAGCCGATGCCGCGGCTGCCTTCGCCGACGAATCACCTGAGCCAACCCAAGCCGACATTACCAAACATATTTACTGGGAAGAAGATAATCGCGGCAAAAACTCCACCAGCAGCGGAACCATTATTTTTGAATAATTAATTTCATGGCCATTATTTCCTACAGAGAAGCACTCCGAGCCGCGATGCGCGATGAATTAAAGCGCGATGAAAACGTTGTCATCATGGGCGAAGAGGTCGCTCAATTTAACGGAGCTTATAAAATTACCGAAGGCTTACTCAAAGAGTTTGGACCTAAGCGCGTCGTCGACACCCCGATTTCTGAAGCAGGTTTTATTGGTCTAGGTATCGGTGCTTCCATGTTGGGCATTCGTCCCGTCATGGAATTAATGTTCTGGTCTTTCTCCTACGTCGCCTTCGACCAAATTGTAAATAACGCCGGCAACATTCGCTACATGTCGGGCGGATTAATTAATTGCCCAATCGTAATCCGTGGACCCGCTAACGGCGGAACCAACGTCGGCGCCACGCACTCACACACTCCTGAAGCCATTCTCGCTTCCCACCCTGGAATCAAAGTAGTTTGCCCTGCCACTCCTTACGACGCCAAAGGATTATTAAAAGCGGCTATCCGCGATAACGATCCGGTGTACGTGATGGAGAATACTATTCTTTATAACGATAAGGGCGAAGTGCCCGACGAAGATTATATCGTTCCCATCGGCGTTGCTGATATTAAACGCGAAGGAACCGATCTGACCATCGTTGCCCACGGTCGCGCAGTCATCACTTCACTCAAAGCCGCTGAGATTCTTGAGAAAGAACACGGTGTCAGCGTTGAGGTTGTTGACCTTCGTTCCATTCGTCCACTCGACGAAGAAACGATTTTAGCCTCTGTGAGAAAAACTCACCGCGCACTACTCGTTGAAGAAAATAAACCCTTCTGCGGAGTGGATGCCCAAGTCGCCTATTTAATTCAAGCACGCGCGTTCGATGAATTGGACGCTCCCATCGGTCGAGTTTCCTCCATCGACGCTCCCCAAATCTATTCCAAAAAATTAGAGGACTTACAATTACCCTATCCTGCTCGCGTGGTCGAAGCAGCCCTCAAAGTTCTCGCCTAATTTTCTAACACTCTTTCACCATGGCTGAAATTATTGATATGCCCAAACTTTCCGACACGATGTCGGTGGGTACACTTGTTAAATGGAATATTAAAGAAGGCC
>CAIMFE010000032.1 GCA_903840235.1 uncultured Opitutia bacterium
TTCTCGTTCTGAATGACATCAGCATGAGAAATAAAATCACAAATAATTTCACAGCGCTCAGCCCAGCCGACTTTCTCACCTTTTATTTTGGCGACACTTCGGCGGAGTAATTGACAATAAAGTTCAAAGCCCACCAAGGCGATGTGTCCGCTTTGTTCAGCCCCTAAAATATTTCCGGCCCCCCGTAACTCGAGATCGCGCATGGCAATTCGAAAGCCCGCTCCGAGTTGATTGTACTGACGGATTGCCGAAAGCCGTCGTCGCGCACTTTCCACTAATTCAGAATGTCGGTGTAAAAATAAATAGGCATAAGCTTGTCGATTGAATCGACCAATGCGTCCGCGAAGTTGATAAAGTTGAGCTAATCCAAATCGATCGGCACCTTCTATGATGAGTGTGTTGCAGTTAGGAATATCTAATCCGGTTTCAATGATTGTGGTGCAAACGAGGACATCGAATTCGCCAGCGACGAAGGCGGCCATGGTTTCCTCTAGTTGGCCGGCGCCCATTTGGCCGTGTCCGACAATGATTTTCGCCTTTGGAATCAAGGCTTTTAGTCGCTCGGCTACCGCCTGAATGGTTTCTACACGATTGTGTAGATAGAAGACTTGTCCGCCGCGACTGAGTTCTGCCTGCACGGCATCGCGGACGGTTTTTTCATCGTAACTTTTTACCAGAGTTCGAATGGGCAGACGTTCCCGTGGTGGAGTTTCAATGACGCTCAGATCTCGGGCTCCGAGCAGGGCTAGATAAAGGGTTCGTGGAATCGGGGTCGCACTCATGGCGAGCACATCGACTTCGGTCCGCAGTCTTTTGAGTTTTTCCTTATGCACTACACCGAAGCGATGTTCTTCATCGATAATCACTAAGCCTAATTTCGAGAAATTTGTACCATCAGAAAGAAGGGCGTGAGTACCGACAACGATATCGACGAGCCCTAAATTTGCTCGTTCACGAACCTGCGCTTTTTGTTTTGCGGTTCTAAATCCACTGAGCAGTTCGACGCTCACTGGCCAACGGCTTAACCGCTCACGAAATGTTTCGAAGTGTTGTTGTGCTAACACCGTGGTCGGTGCGAGGATGGCTACTTGTCGTCCACCCACCACGCATTTAAAAGCGGCGCGTAGTGCGACTTCAGTTTTACCAAAGCCTACGTCTCCACTGATTAATCGATCCATCGGGGTTGATCGCTCCATGTCGGCCTTAGTTTCCTTAATCGCTTTAGATTGATCGGGCGTTTCTTGGTGTGGGAAGGAACGTTCAAATTCGCCCATCCAAGAATTCTCATCATCCCGTGGATGAACTATGCCTGGCTTGGTCGAACGCTCAGCCTGGAGTGCTAAAAGTTGTGCCGCTAAATCTGCCGTGGCTTTTTCTACGGCTTTGCGCGAGCGTTCCCAACTGCCGCCACCTAACTTTGAGAGCTTGGGTGCGGCATTACCCATGCCCACGTAACGAGAGATTAAATGTGACTCACGGAGCGGAGGGTGGAGTTGCGCTTTGTTCGCAAACTCCAGCGAGATATAATCTTCAATGCGTCCACGATTTTCAAAAGGTTTAATTCCGCGAAATAAACAAATACCTTGAGTCGCGTGAACTAAAGCATCGCCGTTGACGATTTCGCCAAAGTCTAAGGCTCGACCGACCGCTGCCTGAATCGCGGTTCGTCTTCGCGGAAGGCTGGCCAGTGGGCGTTTTTTTCGACCGAAGAGTTCTCGCTCGGTTAATAAAACCAATCCTTTGCTCAACACTCCAGTGAGTGAGCCAGATTTAATAATCACACCTCCGCTGAAGCGTCCGGATAAAATTTGTGGTTTGAATTTAGGTAAGTCTAAAGATTTTACATCGGCTGCAATACGTTCGGTGGAGCCCTGAGTGTCTCCGGTTAAAAGACAAACCATGTCTTTGCGAGTGAGGCTACTTACTTGTTTTAATAAATCGATTCGTGCTTGGGTGGAGTCTTGCGACTTACCAATTAAAAGTGATTCAGCGGGTGCACATTCAATATTATGAGCTTCCCATCCCGCCTCAACTTCATCGGTTTCTTCTAACGCTAAGAGTGTTGGTAACGTTTTAACTAAGGGCTCGCAGGTGAGGTCTAAGAAAACCTGATTGATTCCGATGACTAAACTTTGCGCAGGCAGGTGAGTAAAAAACGGAGAGTCGAATTGCGTGGAATTATCATCACGTGGTGCACAAATGACCACGCTGTTGATTTCACCTTCGCTCTTCTGCGTCGACGGATCGAAGGGTCGGAGCGACTCTACCATATCACCAAATAAATCAATCCGCACGGGCATTTGTCCATTGATCGGGTAGACATCGAGAATCCCGCCACGCAGTGCGTATTCGCCAGGCTGTTCACAAAGTGATTCGTGGGCGTAACCAAAATGAGTCGAAAGTTTTTGGGCAACCTCTCGAAGCGAAATACAATCACCTTTTCGAATAATTAATTCCTTCTTGTCGGCTTCGGCGGCAGAGGGTGCTAGCCGCGTGATGGATCCAGGTGTGCACGCAATGAGTAGAGGATTGTCGGGAGTGTGATTTCCGTGACGAATGGCGGTCAGTACGCCTAACAAATCGCAATCAGCTTCGAATAATGGAACCACCGCATCTGACTCCGTTAATGTCTTTGCGGTTGCTTTTATGCCTTTGAGAATTTGCAGCAGTTGCGCGGTTTCTTCGACTAAGGTTTCCGCCGCACCTAAATTGGAGGCGAGGAAAACAACCACGGAATGATCAGTGCTTTCGGAAAAGGCACAAGCCGGCCAAGCGTACGAAGGTACGCCAGTAAAGGCTCGGTGTGATGCCACTTTCATGGTTCTATCCAGATTGACCATGAAGGTAGGTCAAACCGAACCGCTGATTGTCTTACTTTAAGTTAAACCGAGCGATGAATTCCTTCGCCAAGGCTGTATAAGCGACTGCGCCCGGTGAATGGGCGTCATACTGGAAAATAGTTTTCCCGTGGCTGGGACATTCGGAGAGTCTAATCGTCCGAGGAATCATCGTCTTTAAAAGTAACTCAGGGAAGTGGGTTTTTACTTCTTCGACCACTTGACGTGAAAGGTTGGTGCGCACGTCATACATCGTAAGTAAGATTCCGCCCACGGTGAGTTTGGAGGTCGCATCCGCTTGTTTGAGTTGATCCACCACGCCGAGAATTTGGCCCAGACCTTCCATCGCTAAATATTCTGTTTGCAGAGCAACTAAAAGATGGTCCGAAGCACGTAGTGCATTCATCGAGAGCATGCCCAGAGCGGGTGGACAATCGATGATGATAATTCCATATTTTTTGGAATCGATAATTGGCTGAAGGGAGCTGGATAATCGCGACAAATAATTTTCTGACTGTGCTAGCTCCGATTCGATGGCGGCTAAATCCACTTCCGAAGGAATTAAATCCAGTTTCTCGGTCGAGGTGTTGACGATCATATCTTCCGCTTTGGCTTCGCCGTGAAGAACTTTGTAAAGGGAACGACCTTCAACTTTTTCGACACCGAGTGCACTGGTTGCGTTGGCCTGGGCATCGAGATCGATGAGCAGGGTGGGGATGCCGGCTTTTGCTAGTCCGGCAGCCAGATTAACCGCGGTCGTGGTTTTGCCGACGCCGCCTTTTTGATTCGCGATGGAGAAAACTTTAGTCACTTAAGCATCCTCGATAGGGCGTTCTACTTCGGTAGGAGCATCGTAATCCACTCCCGTGAGTCCGAAGCCAAAGTTTTTCAGGAAGTCTGATTGGTAGCCAGCAAAGTCTCCGTACTGATCGAGGGTTTCGGTTGTGACGTTAGGCCAAATATCAAACACCGCTTTTTGAATCTCAGGCAGCATTTCTAAGTCATCTATACGTACGCGGCCTTTTTCATCAAAGTTTAGGCACTCACCGTTGTACATTTGTTTTTCGAAGAGACGCTGAATCTGTTCAATACAGCCTTCATGATTTCCTTTGGCCTTCATGATTTTGAAGAGCAGGGAGACATAAAGTGGAACGACCGGAATTGCTGAGCTGGCTTGAGTGACGACGGCTTTGTTGACGGAGACAAAGGCGCGACCGCGATGGAGCTTCATGAGGCTATCAATTTTTTCACCCACCCGTTCGAGGTCTTCTTTGGCTTTGCCAATGGTTCCGTCTTTGTAAATCGGCCAAGTGACTTGCGGTCCAATATAAGAATACGCAACGGATTGGCAGCCCTCCGCAATCACGCCCGCTTGGTCGAGTTGATTCATCCAGATTTCCCAATCTTCTCCGCCCATGACTTTAACGGTGTTTAAAATTTCTTCAGCGTTAGCGGTATCGAGTGTGACATCGTTTACCACTTTCCGGTCCGTATCTAAATTTTTCGCGTGGAACGGAGCTCCGGTTGGTTTGAGAGTCGATTTGTAAGTCACGCCATCAGGGGCAGTGCGACGTGGAGAAGCCAAAGAATAAATTACCAAATCAATTTTTCCATTCGGCATTTTCTTTTTAATTGTCTCGATGACTTGATTTTTTATTTCCGCAGAAAACGCATCACCATTAATCGAGAAAGCTTTTAGTCCGGCCTTCTTGGCTTCGGCATGAAAACCTGCGGTGTTGTACCAACCAGGGCTGCCGGGTTTATCGCCTTCGCCGTTGCGTTCAAAAAATACTCCGAGGGTAGCGGCGCCTGAACCGAAAGCGGCCGCGATGCGTGAAGAGAGGCCGTAGCCAGTCGATGAACCGATCACGAGGACTGACTTCGGTCCGCCTTGGAGCGGCTTACGTGATTTCACGTAGCTGATTTGCTCACGCACATGGGCGGCACAACCTTCGGGGTGTGAGGTGATGCAAATAAATCCACGGACACGGGGCTTGAGGACTTGCTGGGACATGCTGAGAGGATTGAACCGTCGGGGCTTAACTTCAACCCGATTTTCTTCCACTTGCTCCAATGGCAAACTTAGGGTTGGATGGGCCATGTTCAGTTCCCGACTCTCTTTTGCAGATGATTCAAACGCCTTAAGTAAGGCGCGGGAACGTCGCCGAACTGCTGGTTTGCCGACACTCGATTTGGCCGATGCAAATCCCGCTACGGCAGGATTTGGTTGGTCGGTCTTAGAATTAGGCACCTTGCTTCGCCGCGATGGAATTCAGCGACAAGATCCCGATGCACACGGGCTTAGCTCGGCTCGCACGGCCATTGCAGATTATTATCTCGCTCGCGGAACACGTCTCACGCCTGACCGCATATTTTTATCTGCGAGCACGAGCGAAGGTTATAGTTGGTTATTTAAATTATTATGTAATCCGGGCGACGAAATTTTAGTGCCCGAACCTGCTTATCCATTATTAGAAGTCATCGCCTCATTGGAGGGCGTCACTTTAAGACCGTATCGATTAGTACAACTCGCCGGCGAGTGGGTGATTGATATGGCGAGTCTTACGGCGAGCCGACAAACACGCGCGATTGTTTGTATCAACCCTTCTAATCCCACCGGAGCGTTTGTGAGTCGACGCGATCGAGATATTCTTCGGAACTTCGCTTTAAAAAATAGTTTAGCAGTGATTTGCGATGAAGTCTTTTTAGATTATCCAGCCGAAGGGGTGAGTTCACCAGGCACCTGGGCGGGAGAAACTCAAGTCGCTCTTTATGTCTTAAGTGGACTTTCAAAAGTCGCCGTGGCTCCACAATTAAAAGTGGGTTGGATTATTGTCTCGGGCCCGACCGACACTGTTCAAGAATCTTGTCGTCGCCTCGAACATATCGCCGATGCTTTTCTTTCGGTGAATACTCCGGGTCAATTAGCTCTACCCGATTTACTTCGTCGAGCGGAACCGATTCGTGCGGCTATCCGCACGCGTGTGAGTGAGAACCAAAAAATTCTAAAAGATTGGGTCGTTTCATCGGGCCATGCTTGTACTGTTTTACCTCGTCCGGCGGGATGGATGGCGATCCTGGGTTTGCCTCCCGGGGTGTCGGAAGAACGCTTATTGCTCAATGCTCTAGATGAGGGGGTTTGGGCTCACCCTGGTTATTTTTATGGTATGTCCTCCAATTTACCCTCGGTAATTCTGAGCCTTTTGCCCAAATCTAGTGAGTTTTCTGAAGGTTTAAGCGGTTTAGACCGTGCTTTGCGTCGGACTTAATTACCGCTTGCCAATCGGCACCTCACTTATTTGCTACGACCTTCCAAGGAGAACAAAACTACTATGTCCCGTATCTGCAGCGTCACCGGCAAGCGCCCCGTCAAAGGCCGTCGAATCATCCACCGTGGTCAATCCAAGAAGAGTGGTGGTATCGGCTTCCAGCTCGTTAAACAAACGAAGCGTGTCTTTCGCCCCAATGTTCAACGCATTCGCGTTCTCCAGCCTAATGGTTCGGTAAAGCGCCAA
>CAIMFE010000033.1 GCA_903840235.1 uncultured Opitutia bacterium
CGAAGAACTGGCTCAAGAAGTCGATTTCTTCAGTGTGGGCACGAACGATTTAGTCCAATATTTACTAGCGGTTGATCGTGGTAACCAAAGAGTCGCCACGCTTTATGAGCCCGCGCACCCTGGCTTTATCCGCACGATGGATAAGATTTTTACTTCCGCTAAAAAGAATAATGTCGTTTCCGCAGTGTGTGGAGAATTGGCCGGTGATTCACTTTGGGCACCTTTACTCATTGGAATGGGTGTTAATGAATTAAGCATGACGCCCTCAGCGATTCCTGAAGTAAGATTTATTTTAAGACACTCTTCGCAGTCCGAATTAAAATCCCTCGCGGAGAGCGTGCTGAAGATGACCGAGACGGCGCAGATTAAAAATCTGATGAACGAGTTTACCCAAACAAAATTAAAGTTACGCTAATGTCATCGGAGCCGTTACCCAATCCGCACATCGTATCGCTCAAGGGTTATGTTCCTGGCGAACAACCGCAGGGTGGTGGTTGGATTAAATTAAATACTAACGAAAATCCTTATCCGCCCAGTCCGCGTGTAGTTGAAGCGATTAAAAAGCATTTAGAAACCGACGGTGCGGCGCTAAGACTTTATCCATCGCCCGATTCTGCACCCTTGCGTAAAGCGATAGCTGCATTGCATGGCACCAACGCCGATAACATTGTCGCAGGTAATGGGTCGGACGATATTCTTAATTTATTGGTAAGATCCTACGCGGATTTAAATCGCCCGATTGGCATGTTGGATCCGAGCTACTCGCTTTATCCTGTCATTGCTGCGATTCAAGGTGCCTCAGTCGTGAAAGTGCCGATTACTCCAGATTTTTCGTTGGATATAAACGCAGTGGTAAATTCTAAGGCATCGATTTTTTTCCTGACCAATCCCAACGCGCCATTGGGAATTTCTTTTTCAGCTAAACAAGTCGAACAGTTGGCTCAGGCTTTTTCAGGAATCTTGGTAGTGGATGAAGCCTATGCGGATTTCGCCGAGGACGATTGCACGCAATTGCCTTTAAAATATCCACACGTCGTGGTCACCCGCACACTTTCTAAATCCTATTCGTTAGCCGGAATGCGTGTGGGCTATGCGCTTTGTTCGTCGAAGGTGGCGGAGATTCTGCATCGTGTTCGAGATAGTTATAATGTGGATCGATTGGCACAGGTTGCCGCCGTTGCTGCGTTGGAAGATCGTGAATGGTTGAGCAAAAATATTAGCAAAATTAAAACGACACGTACGCGACTCATTAGCGAACTGACTCAGTTGGGTTGGAAGATTAATCCTTCGTTAGGAAATTTTATTCTAGCTAAACCGCGAAGCAAGACGCAGGAATTTTCGAGTGCCACCGCGGAGTCAGCGTTTAACTTTTTGAAGGAGCGTAAAATTTTAGTACGTCGCTTTCCGAATCATCCCTTAACGGAAAAGTCGTTAAGAATAACCGTGGGAACGGATGCAGAAATGGACGCTTTTTTAAAGGTCGCAAGGGCTTGGACGGAAGGGTGAGGTTGACATTTAGCCCTGGAGCGATGATTTATTTGGTATGACTGCACGAACTCGCCAAGCGACGATTCGACGTAATACCGCCGAAACCAAGATAGATTTATCAGTAAATCTAGACGGCACTGGCGTATCGGAAATCAACACCGGGGTGGCCTTTTTTGACCACATGCTGACGTTGCTTAGTCGTCACGCGATGATCGACTTAAAAGTTAAAGCTTCGGGCGATACCGATGTAGACTATCACCACACCGTTGAAGACGTGGGTATAGTTTTAGGATCGGCTATCAAAGAAGCCCTCGGCGACAAAGCGGGAATTCGTCGTTACGGATTCTTTATTCTACCGATGGATGAAACCTTGGCTCGTTGCGTGATTGATTTAAGCAATCGCCCGATGCTGGTCTACCAAGCAGACATCATCAATTTCATGGTGAAGGATTTCAACATCGCGTTAGTCCGCGAATTTTTCCAAGGCGTTGCGAATTCCTTAGGCTGCAATCTGCACTTAAAAGTGGAGTACGGTGAAGAGCCTCACCACATCGCTGAGGCCTTGTTTAAAGCATTTGCCAAAGCCTTACGCGCCGCTGTCGAAATTGATCCACGTCAAGATGGACGCGTGCCTAGTACTAAAGGTACACTTGCTTAAGTTGTGAGCACTGCCGATTCTCAGCCTCGTCCTCGTGTTGCGGTGATTGACTATGGCATGGGAAATTTGCGCAGTGTGAGTCGTGCTTTAATTGCCGTGGGCGCGGATGCGTACTTAGCGTCAAATCCACACGACGCTGAAAAAGCTGATGCCGTCGTTTTTCCGGGTCAGGGTGCCATCGCCGATTGTATGGATTGTTTGAGTCGCACATCCTTCGATAGTTTTTTGAAGGAGTGGATTAAATCTGATAAACCCTTTCTCGGAGTCTGTTTAGGTCTGCAGGCCTTATTTGAAAAATCCGAAGAAGGTAATCGCGCAGGGCTAGGGATTTTTCCGGGAGTCATTTCGCGCTTTGAGTCAAAGCCTCGCTTGCGTATTCCACACATGGGTTGGAATGAGGCGATTTTTAGAGAATCCGGACCGCTCACCGAGGGTATAAAGGTCGAGGGCGAGCCCTTTTACTTTGTCCATAGTTACCGTCTCGTGAAGACCGACGAGTCGCTGGTTTGGTGCGAGACTGATTATGCTGGTCGATTTGTGAGCGGAATTAAGCGGGGGAGGGTATTGGCGACGCAGTTCCACCCTGAGAAAAGTCAGGTCAAAGGCTTGCAAATCTACCGCAATTTTCTGACTTTAGTGAACCGCTAAGGGTCTTCCCATGGCGGCCAATCACCGTCATGAGCTCAAAAAATGCTATTCTTAAATTGGATGACAAAGAAATTGTCCTCCCAGTAATCGTAGGCACAGAGGCCGAACGAGCTGTAGATATCCGCAAATTGCGCGATGAGACTGGTTATGTAACTTTTGACGACGGCTACGCGAACACGGGTGCTTGTGAATCGAAAGTAACCTTCATCGACGGCGATAAGGGTCTGCTTCGTTACCGTGGATACTCGATCGAAGAATTAGCCGAAAAATCTACCTTCATCGAAACCGCTTATTTATTAATTTACGGTGAACTGCCAACGGCTGAACAACTCAAGAAATTCAAAGCCCGTATTCTTGATAATTCGCAAATTCACGAAGGTCTGCGTATCGCACTGAGTGGATTCCCCGGCAACGCCCACCCGATGGCCGTATTGTCGGCGACTCTGAATACTCTCGGTTGTTATTATCCTGAATTGGGAACGAACGAGCGTGCGCATGACTTAGCTAAGTTTGATGAAACGGCTGCCGTTTTAATTTCGAAAGTCCGTACCCTCGCCGCGTTAGCTCACCGCTCGAAAGAAGGCGAACCTCCCGTCTATCCTAAACCAGGTTTAGATTATTGCTCAAACTTCCTGCACTTGCTCTTTTCGCAGCCGAACGCCGATTTCGTGATCCATCCTGAAATCGCCCGTGCGCTTGATTTAATCCTTATTTTACACGCCGATCATGAACAAAACTGTTCGACCTCGACCGTAAGAATGGTCGCGTCGGGCGGTGCTAATCTTTTCCCATCTGTTTCGGCCGGTGTCTGTGCTCTTTGGGGTCCTTTACACGGCGGAGCTAACCAAGCTGTGATTGAAATGCTCCAAGAGATTCATGACTCGGGAGATGATGGCTCGAAATTTATCGCCGACGCTAAAGACAAAACCAAACAGGTTCGCCTCATGGGTTTTGGTCACCGCGTTTATAAGAACTACGATCCTCGCGCCAAGATTATCAAAGCGCAGTGCGATAAGGTTCTCAAGGTTCTCGGAATTAATGATCCACTTTTAGCGATTGCTATGCGCTTAGAAGATGCGGCTTTAAATGACCCTTACTTTAAGGAGCGTAATCTCTATCCGAATGTAGACTTCTACAGTGGTATTATTTTGAAGGCCATTGGTATTCCGACGGAAATGTTTACCGTGATTTTTGCGATTGGCCGTATGCCTGGTTGGATTTCGCACTGGAAGGAAATTGCGGAAACACCTAAGCAAAAGATTCATCGTCCGCGTCAAATTTACGTTGGTAATACCGAGCGTAAATACGTGCCGATTGAAAAGCGCGGATAAGATTTTAGTTCATCGTAATCAGTCTGAACTAAAACATGACATCACCTAATACCTCTGAAGTGCGTATTGCGGTTGTTATTCCGGCTTATCGAGAAGGGGAACGTATTGCGCGCGTGGTGAAAGCGATTAAGTCCTTTGTGCCCACCGTCGTCGTCGTCGATGATTGTTCGCCTGATAATACATCCGATGAAGCCCATGCTGCGGGGGCCATTGTGGTTAGACATGAAGTTAATAAAGGCAAAGGTGCGGCTTTAAAAACAGCTTTTAAGAAACTAGCAGAACTGGGCTATGATTATGGTATAACGATGGATGGGGATGGTCAGCATGATCCACAGCACCTGCCTTCGTTCATAAAAGAAATAAAAGAATCCAATGCGACGATGGTGATTGGGAATCGATTCTCCAACGCGCAGGGCATGCCCAAAGTGCGCTGGTTGGTTAATCGTAGTATGTCTTGGATTATCAGTCGGATTTGTCGCTGTTCTATTCCGGACACTCAGTGTGGCTACCGCGCGATTGCGGTCGCGAATCCTTGCGTTACTGCGGCCAAGAGTGATCACTTCGACTATGAATCCGAGGTCCTCATTTTAATCGCTCGTGACAAAGGTGTGATTCGCAGTGTCCCTGTGAAAACCATTTACCAGGGCGAAGTGAGTAAGATTCGCCCGCTGCGTGATACGGTTCGTTTCTTTAAACTACTCTGGCGAATTTAATCAGGGTTTAGCTGATTTAAATTCTTGGGCGTGGATGCGGAAGACTGCACGACCGGGCTTTTCGCCAGTCGCACCGAGGAGTTCGCAGTGTCCTTTGACGGAAGATACTTCGCTCGTGTTGAGCATAACAAAGTCGCGTTGTTCACCGATACAGAGCACCGAACCTTTTTGTTGGACGAAATTAAGTAATTCAGTTTCTAATTTAATCTGACGTAGGGCGTGGTAGGAATAGAAGGGATAAAACGGACGGAAGTTATCTTTGGCTTTTCCTTCTTGGGTCTTGGGTGAGCTTACAAATATCGCAGCGGGTTTTTCTTTAAGGTAGTAGTTGGCTGCACGACCCAGGAAACTACAAGTGATGAGGGTCTCGTTGGGTTTTCTGACCTCGGCGGCGATTTTACAGATGTCGCGACTGCCCACCGTGCCATCGAGTCGGTCTTCAATCCAGAAGAAGGCGATGAAGATTAAGATGAGACTGAATGAAGTGGAGAAGGCGACCCAGCCAAAAGTATTTTTACGAAGTGCACAGATGCCTGCTAGAGTTAAGGGCACACCCAGTGCAATAAGCTGTGCCAGGAAGGGCATGGATCTTGGATGAAAGGCAGGCGTGTACCAGATGAGTAAAATGCCTTCTATGAGTGTGAAAATTGAGACGAACCAGAGTTCGCGACGCGTGAAACCGTGATTAATCCAGCGCTCAAGTGTGTGACCAGCGAGTAGAGCCATAGGTACGAGCAGGAAAAAGGAATAACTCGGAATTTTCGTCTGAGCGATATTCATGAAAATGTACGAGGGGATAAGCCAACAGAGAATCAGACAAATTCCTTGGTGTTCGCGTAAGTCTTTAAATGGTGTGCGAATGTTTTGCCAAATCGCAGCGAGCGTGAGAGGAATCCATGGAAGCGTACCACCGATTAGAATTTCTAAATAATAATACCAGGTATTGTTGCCTTGGTGTTCGGAGTGGAAAAATCGATCCCAGTTTTCGTGGACGAAGAATGAATTCCAGTAATAGGCCCAGCCGGTCCCCGGTGCGGTGGGGCCCGATTGGTGGAGCGTGAACATCGCCAGATACCAAGGGGTCGC
>CAIMFE010000034.1 GCA_903840235.1 uncultured Opitutia bacterium
CATCGTCTTCACGATTGCAGAAGATGCCTTATCCAACGTGCCTAACTCTTTAATCTCGGGCTCATTAGCCCTCGGGGCAAGTCGCTGGCAAACTGTTTGGACGGTCGTGGTGCCGACAGCTATTTCCGGAATCCTTTCTGCAATCATGATTGGTTTCGGTCGTGCGGTTGGCGAAACGATGATTGTGGTGATGGCCACCGGAAATACAGCCGTGATGCAGGCCAATCCGTTCAACGGCATGCGGACACTTTCAGCGAATATCGCGGTTGAACTGCCTGAAGCCGCTGCTGGCGAAACTCACTTCCGTGCGCTTTTCTTGGGTGCCTGTTGTTTATTCGCACTGACATTTATTGTGAATACTTTTGCTGAAACTCTTCGTCAGCGTCTGAGGGAGCGCTATAAAATGAATTAAACATGGCATCTTCATCGTCCGATAATTCTACGCCGAAAGGAGAGCCTTGGGTCTGGTTTACTAGCCTAGGACTTATCGTTGGTCTAACGATGGTCGCGGGTTTGCTTGGTTTGGTTCTGATTAATGGCTTCTCGGTATTTTGGGCTCCACAAGTTCCGACCGTAAAACTTAAAGACGGTTCTGAAATCATCGGACAATTTGTTCAGCGTCGCGTCCGTCCTAATTCACCCGCTTCCGATCCGCAATACGAGCGCCAATATCAAATCGGCCTCCGTGAATTAAATAGCACCTCATACGTTTGGGTCGATGAGCTGAATATCACTGACGAAAAATTCACCAGGGAAACACTGGGTTTAGAGCGAATGGAAAACGGTCCAGCGTTTATCATTCCTAAAACCATTGTTGATTCTACTGGAAAACAACACCCGTTTATCGTCCCTAATGCGACGGTGGATTCTGCTGGAAAATTTCACCCGATCTACACCACCGCTTTTTCACTTATTCGTGCCGAGGTGGATCAAGCGACCCTAATCCGTGAGCGCGTTTTAGATATTAACCAAAATAAAATCGGTCTCGTGAATGCCGAAATGGAGGAGACCAGGATTGCATTACGACGTGCCGAAGATCGCCAAGAGCCCACGGTTGAACTCACTGATAAACTTAAAACTTTAGACCTAAAATTTGCCGAACTAAAAAAAGAGGCTGAAGAAATTTCAAAACTTACCGCCTTGGGTCATATTGAAGGGATTGATGCCAAAGGTCGCTCAGTGACGATTCCTTTTGCCGGTATTGTGCGAGCTTGGGAGCCGAATCGAATGACCACCCTTGATCGCATTGGTTTAATGTTTAGTCGTATGCAGGAATTTTTATTCGATGCTCCGCGCGAGGCGAATACCGAAGGTGGTTTAATGCCTGCGATTTTCGGCACGCTCGTCATGACTGTGTTCATGAGTATGTTGGTGACGCCCGTGGGCGTGATTGCGGCAATTTACCTAAAAGAATATGCAAAAGATGGACCCGTCTTACGCGTCGTCCGAATTTGCGTTAATAATTTAGCCGGTGTTCCTTCCATCGTCTTCGGTGTCTTTGGCCTTGGTTTCTTCGTCTATGTTCTCGGTGGTACCATCGACCAATTGTTTTTCTCGGATCAATTGAAGTATAATAACAACACTCCGGTCTTTGGTACGGGTGGCTTATTGTGGTGTTCATTGACGCTGGCCTTGATGACATTGCCCGTGGTGATTGTGGCTACGGAAGAAGCTTTATCGGCCGTACCTCGCGGTATGCGCGAAGCCTCACTCGCCGCGGGTGCTTCCAAGTGGCAGACGATTCGCGATATTTTATTACCTGCGTCGGCCCCTGGTATTTTAACCGGCGTCATTTTAGCGATGGCTCGTGGAGCAGGGGAGGTTGCACCACTCATGATTGTCGGTGTGGTTAAACTCGCTCCTACTTTGCCAATTGATGGCTTAGCTCCTTTCTTGCACCTCGATCGTAAGTTCATGCACCTCGGTTTCCATATTTATGATTTAGGATTCCAGTCGCCTGATTCGGATGCAGCTCGCCCGATGGTTTTTGCGACAACCCTGCTCCTAATCATCTTAGTCGTCTGCTTGAATCTCGGTGCCATCACCATTCGTAATCGACTCCGTGCCCGCTTTAAGGGCGCCTCCTTCTAATTTTATAACGCCATGAGTAATGCTCGCTTCCAAGCCCGCCCCGCCACTGATCAAACCGGTCGCCCAGACTTTATCAGTATCAAGAACTTTGGTTTTTGGTATGGTGACAAGAAGGCTCTCAAGTCCATGTCGCTTGATATACCTGAACGTCAGGTGGTTGCCTTTATTGGTCCATCGGGTTGCGGTAAATCCACGCTCTTACGTAATCTTAATCGCATGAACGATTTGGTGGATGGTATTCGTCACGAAGGAGATATCGAAATCAAAGGACAATCTATTTACGACCCAGGTCTGGAGGTCATTTCACTGCGTCGTCGCGTCGGCATGGTTTTCCAAAAATCCAATCCCTTCCCAAAGTCTATTTACGAAAACGTAGTTTTTGCACTCCGCGTAATGGGTGTAAAAAATCGTGCTGTTCTGGATGAAGCCTGTGAGACCTCGCTACGAAAAGCCGCCCTCTGGGACGAAGTTAAAGATCGTTTGAATGACAACGCCCTGGGACTTTCGGGAGGCCAGATGCAACGTCTCTGTATCGCCCGTGCCATCGCCAATCGTCCAGAAATCCTACTCATGGACGAGCCTTGCTCCGCGCTCGACCCGATTGCTACGGGTAAAATCGAAGAACTGATTCATGAACTCAAAGCACAATTCACCATCGTGATTGTAACCCACTCGATGCAGCAGGCTGCTCGCGTGTCAGATCGTACCGCCTTCTTCTACTTAGGTGAACTCATTGAGTATGACACCACCGAGAAGATTTTTATGAACCCCGGCCAAGCTCAAACCGAGGCCTACATTTCTGGTCGTTTTGGTTGAGTTTTAAATTAACTTATCACAAACTATTCCTATGCAACGATTCTTCCACGACGAACTCCGTCAACTCCGTGATGATTTAATTCTCATGGGTGAGCGTTCTATCGATATGACACGTCTCGTCATGCAAGCGCTTGAAACGGGTGACGATAAGTTAGCGCTCCAAGTGCGTGGTATGGATGATGCCGTTGATGATTTAGAAAAACAGGTCGATCGTGAAATCATGCGCTACCTTACGCTTTTCGGTCCCATGGGCAGTGATGTTCGTCTCTTATTAGCTGCTCGTGATATCGGACACGATTTAGAACGCATTGCAGATGAGGCTTCCGTGATCGCTAAACGCATTTTAGTAATTTCTCAACGTGGTGCTTTAAAAGATTTACTTCACGTACCTGAAGAAGGTCGCATTGCCGTTGAAGTTCTCCGTCTGGCCTTAGACGGTTTCGTTGAAGGCGATATCGCTAAAGCAAAACTCGTCATCACACGCGATGCCGAAATCGATCAACTGAATCGCAAAAACTATGAAGCGCTTTTCGGTCGTTCGGGCGACACCGCCAAGGTTTCGGCCTCTAACGTTGAGCTTATCTTCATTTCTAAAGCTTTAGAACGCATCGGTGATCATAGTAAAAATATCTCCGAACAGGTTATTTTTATTCTGTCCGGCGAAGACATCCGTCACGCCCGCTAAGCCGGTAGTTTTCTCACTCGACCCAGCAGGTTACTTTTGCTAGATTATTTCTATGCAAGTTTTCCGTCGTCTTGGCGTCTTAGTTCTCGAGTGGTTCTCTCTAGCCTTAGGCGTATTTGTCGCTGCTCATTTTGGTTTTCTGAAATACACAGACTTTTCGACTCTCGTGGTCGTTGCGATGGTGCTCGGCATTTTCAATTCATTCCTGCGTCCATTCTTACTCGCTATCTTCCTCATCGTTTCGATTCCCATCCTCATTGTTACATTAGGCCTTGGCGCGTACTTGGTGTTATTCTTTACGAATGGCGCTATCTTAGCTTTAACCGATAAGCTCATTGGTATTGATTTTGAAGTGACTCAATGGGCCTACGCTACTTTAACGATTTCAATTTGTTCATGGTTCTTTTCTTCTGCAGTGGGCATTGATCAGTTGAAGCCCCTACGTCGTGCCCAAGCTGCTAAAGAGGGGAAAGAGCCACCTAAGGACGTGATCGATATTTAGGTCAGGGTAGGGGGCTGTTAACTCTTTCTTGCCATCGGGGCTTCTTCCCATTGCTTTCCCGATGTCGCAACTATGTCCAACCTAGCCTCGCTTTCTTCATGGGCCCGTAATGTCGCCCCTTCGCCAACGCTCGCTGTCGATGCCAAGGCCAAGGCCCTCAAGGCCGCTGGCAAAGACGTGGTCGGCTTCGGGGTGGGTGAGCCTGACTTCGATACGCCACAGTTCGTCAAAGACGCTTGCGCTAAGGCTCTCGCAGATGGCCAGACTAAGTATGCGCCTACTCCAGGTATTCCTGCCCTTCGTAAAGCGATTGCTGAAGACTATACTCGTCGTGGCTTCACCGGAATTGCTGACGCCAACGTCGTCGTCAGCCCCGGCGGTAAGATGTCCTGCTACCTCGCCATCCTCGCCACCATCAGCCCAGGCGACGAAGTGGTTATCCCTGCACCTTTCTGGGTGAGTTATCCTGAGATGGTCAAACTCGCAGGTGGCGTTCCTAAATTCATTAACGCTGAAGACGTCACGGGTTTTAAAGTCACCCCTTCACAACTCTCCGCTGCGATTACTCCGAAGACTCGCATGGTGGTTCTTAACAGCCCATCCAATCCAACAGGTGCAGTTTACTCTCGTGCAGAATTAGAAGCCCTCGTCGCGATTTGCGTTAAGGCTAATGTTTGGATCATGTCCGATGAAATTTACGAAAACCTCGTCTACGATAACCAAACCACTTGTAGCCCAGCAACCTTTTCACCCGAAGCTGCACGTCTCACGATTACCGTTTCTGGTTATGCTAAGAGTTATTCGATGACCGGATGGCGCTTAGGTACACTCGTTGCGAGTGACAAAGCCCTCGCCGCAGCCGTCGCTGATTTACAGAGCCAAATTTCTTCTAACGCGACTACCTTCGCTCAGTTTGGTGCTCTCGCTGTTCATCAACATCCTGACAAAGCTAAAGCCTCGCTCGCCGAAATGTGCAAAGCCTTCGACCGTCGTCGCCTCAACTTGCTCGCCGGATTGAACGCCATCCCAGGTTTAACCTGCTACCGCTCACAAGGTGCGTTTTATCTTTTCCCAAATATTAAAGCGTTCGGACTCACCTCCGCTCAATTTGCAGATCGCTTACTCGAAGAAGAACTCATGGCCGTTGTCCCAGGTTCTGCTTTCGGCTCCGAAGGTTATATCCGTATGAGCTATGCAACGTCGGATGAAACGATTGCTAAGGGTTTGGAGCGGCTCGCAAGATTCTGCGGTAAATTGAAACGAGCGTAGTGGGCACGTTGGCAAGGTGACACGTTGGCACGGGGAGATGCCAATAGCACTGGGATTAAAGGGATTTTCATACAGTCAAAATATACCTAAGGAATATAACCTAGGACGAATTGGCTGACAAATGACAATCATGTCATTGGGCTATGCCGATGAGTACATCGAAGCCTTTAGGCCAAGTTAAATCTTATCGAGATCTTGTTGTATGGCAAAAATCAAAATCGTTAGCGGTAGATATTTATAAGCTTACACAATCGCAGCCTTTCGA
>CAIMFE010000035.1 GCA_903840235.1 uncultured Opitutia bacterium
CTTGACGGCTTCCATCAAGAAAGTGGTCGTCATTAAGAACGGTAAATAATGTTTCGATTCACGCTCCACGACCGACTGATTAACTTCCATCTGAGCTAACACGGTTAAAAAGGCTTCGAGCAATCCATCAATCGCCAGGAAACTATCGGGAAGCATAACACGGCGGACGACTGAACAAGAAACGTCGCCCTCATTCCATTGCTCGCCCGACAGTGATGCAGCCATCGCCAAGTAACCACGAAGGATCACATGGAATCCATTAATGCGCTCACAGGTACGCGCATTCATTTTATGCGGCATCGCTGAGGAACCAACCTGACCAGGTAAAAATCCTTCGCTGGCTAATTCGTGACCGGACATGAGTCGCAATGTTTTCGCAAAGGACGAAGGGCCTGAGGCCAAAGATAATAATGCGGATACCACTTCGAGATCCATCGAACGCGGATAGACTTGCCCGACCGCACCTAAAACATGCGGAATACCTAAGTGCACCAAGACCTGCTTTTCTAATTGGGCTACTTTTTGTTTATCGCCCGAAAAAAGTGTTAGCTGATCCAACTGCGTTCCGACCGCACCCTTGAGTCCACGCGCCGCAAATTGATTTATCTGACCGTCCAATTGATTTAAGCCACGTAAACATTCCTCGCCAAACATGGCCCATCTTTTTCCAACGGTGGTCGGCTGAGCGGCGACATTGTGAGTGCGAGCTGAAATCAAAAGCGCGCGATCGGCTTCAGCTCGACGGGCTAAGGCCACAACCGCTGCAACGGCTTTAGCACGGATTAATTGGAGGGAGCGGTAAACTTGGAGTTGTTCGACCGATTCAGTTAAGTCGCGACTCGTGAGACCCTTGTGCACGTGTTCAAATCCAGCGAGCGCACAAAATTCGTCGATGCGCGCTTTCACATCGTGACGGGTAGTTTCTTCGCGTTGACGAATGGAATTTAAATCAACTTGGTCTTTTACTTTTTCGTAAGCCGCAATCGCGTTCGCCGGAATCTCTAAGCCTAATTCTTTCTGGGCTTTCATCACCGCAATCCAATACTCGCGTTCCAAAACAACTCTACCACGGGTGGACCAAATAGACTTCATCGCCGCTGAAGCGTAGCGATCGGCTAAAACGTTGGGAACAAAGTCGGTATCCATTTTCAGAGGTTTCGTATCATTTTTAACGACGTACGGCAAGCGCTCTCAAGAATATGGCACGCAGGGCGACCTCGTCATCCCCTCCTGAGTTAGAAATATCGAAGCATTCGGTGCAGGCTAACTGTAAATCAATCAATTCACTCAAGGTATAATGGAATGCTGCAGGGGCTACTTGGGTCGATACATACCAAGTATTTTGCGAAAAAACATTGGCTGAGGATTTTGCGGCCGAACCAAAGGTCGCTGCATGTCGGCCCACAGCGGTTTCAAATTGGCCCTTGGGAATCCCTGTCGCAGTAATTTTCAAATCACCCGAATCAGCCAGCGAACGAATCTGGATAAGTAAGCGCAGTCTGTTTTGTAAACCAGCGAGCAAGGGACGGCATGAACTTTCATTGAAAAAATAACGGTCTAAAGATTCTAAAGCCCATTTCAAATCACGTGCTGCGAAAGCTTCAATGGGTTCGAAAAATTCTCCTTCGCCAAAAGGAGGGACGATAAAAAGTACATCACGCGCTTTGACAGTTCCACCCGGGCCCACGTAGATGGCAAGTTTTTCGACTTCCATTAAAACCATGCGCGTCGATTCACCGACTCGACCGACTAAAACTTCAGGAACATCGGGCTCAAATTTAATTCCAAGTTTTTTAAATAAGGCCGTTACCCTAGAAATTTGCATCACCGTTTGTTCACCCTGATTTTCCCAAGGTTTTTGGGAAGCGAAAGTATGGACAATAAATTCATTGGCTACCGACTTCAAAGCCTGGAGATCCTTGCGGCGACCATCTAAAGGCGAAGCTGAAATGATAATCGAAACCAGGTCGTTACTTTTGGCGACGAGCTCAAGCATGTGAGTCAGTGATTCTTTAACCTCAGCTGACTCCGACTGCTTCGTACCAGCCATCCAATTTAGATTGCGGAGCCATATGACTTTTTTTCCACCAAACATCGACAACGTAGCAATTGCCTCAGAAAACTCGCGCTCGATTTGCAGGGCGTCTTCTACCCGCGTAATTTGTGCGGAGATAATCTGCGTGTCCGCATCACTTCCCGCTTTCTTAACCGCCTCGCGATAAAATTTAAGAGCGTCTTCCTCGACGAGGAATTCGTCTTTACCGGCGATGACTGCTAGAAAATCGGGCACGCCCTTAATTTCACTGGTCACCCCCGAGAGGCAACAGCATTTCTAGCGAACGAACGATTAGGACCCGCGAATACAGTCTTCGATACCGTATTTAGCGATATGACGGCGCATCCAATCGAGTGCGGTGTTTACGGCGCGAAGTTTAACTTGGGCGCGATCACCGTGCATGAAAACTTTTTTGGACCAAACTCCGGTGGGGGTCGCATAGCCAATAAAAACTGTGCCGACAGGATTCTCATCGGTACCACCGGTTGGCCCCGCAAAGCCTGTGACCGATAAGGCATAGTCGGTGCCAAATTTTTCGGTCGCCGCTACAGCCATCGCCTCAGCACATTCAGCCGACACGGCACCGTGTTGAGCCAGGAGACATTCCGAAATTCCTAAAATATTTATTTTGGCATCATTGCTGTAGCACACCGCTGAACCGGCAAAAACTTTGGAAGCTCCTGGAATATCGGTAAAGGAATCAGCCAATAAACCACCTGTGCAAGATTCAGCGAGGGCGATGGTTTTTTCCATACTGCGCAACTGTTCAACCACGATGGTCGCCAAACAGGAGTGTCCAGTACACACAAAGTCATCACCCACGGCATCACGGATGGATTTAGCTACTTCGCAAAGTTTCTTCGAACAAGCCCCGCTCGTGCCGGACGTAATCCGCGCGTCGACAATTCCGGTGTGAGTGCCGAAGGTGAGCGCCATGCCTTCAATAATTAAAGGACGGACAATTTGCTCTAAAGGCACAGCACCAATTCCAAAAGTGCGCACTTGCACATAAGCTTCACCATCACAGGCACAACCAATCGAACAAAGTCGCGGAATCACTTCATTCTCATACATCGGATGAAGTTCTAAAATGGGGCCAGGCAACATCACTAAAGTCGTCCGAGTATCACAATAAAAAATTCCTGGGGCCGTGCCATGAGGATTAGATAAACTCTCTCCGCCTTCAAAAACCGTGCACTGACTTAAATCTGCGGGAGAAACTTTTCGGCCGATTTTTGAAAAAAGCGTTTCGAGATTTTTTATCGCGGATTCGACACGTTGTAATTTCAGGCCTAAAACTTTAGCGATGGAAGCACGCGTCTGATCATCGGAAGTCGGCCCCAGGCCACCCGTTGTCACAATTAAATCGTACTCACCCCAGGATTTTTTAATCTCTTCAGAAATTTCCACCGCATCGTCACGCAATACCACCGAACGAGTAACCGGTAAACCGCGACGAGCTAATTGTTCACCCAGCCAAAGCAAATGGCCGTTTTCTCTCAAACCATCCAGCAATTCGTTTCCAATATTGATAACGAGTACTTCGCGCTGACATTTATTA
>CAIMFE010000036.1 GCA_903840235.1 uncultured Opitutia bacterium
CGGGGTAGGGCAGGACGCGACGCAGTCGCGCCACTACCCATTACTTTTTCTTTTTATTGTTACCGCGTTGTTCTTTGGCGGTAGGGTCGTACGCCTCGTTCTTCTTATCGGCCAAGAATGCTCCAGTATCTTTCTGCCACGTTAATAGGAGTTTTTTAAGTTCTTCAAGTTTTGCAGGTTCAGCTTTCGCCAAATCAGTTTCTTCCGACGGATCCTTTTTGACGTTGTATAACTCAAATGTCGGACCTGTGAATTTCTGGATAAGTTTATAATCACCCGCACGCAGTAAACTCATGGGCTCGCCTTTGCCGATGTAACAGGGGAAGTGCCAATACAATGCACTGCGATTTAAACTAGCCCCAGTCTTCAGCTGCTTTAACAGACTCACGCCGTCGGTCGGTTGATTTTTTGGTAATGGTGTTCCAGTGGCTTCGAGGATGGTCGGCATGAAGTCGATACTTGCCACGGGCTCGTCGTAAGTTTTGCCAGCGGGAATGACGCCAGGCCAAGAGATGGCGCCAGGTACGCGGATTCCACCTTCATATAAAAGTCCCTTGCTTCCGCGTAATGGATTAACGACGTAGGGCAGGCCGCCGTTGTCGGATGTGAAGATGACAATCGTGTCTTTGGTGAGTCCGAGTGATTCCAGTTTGGCCATGATACGGCCAATACTCGTGTCGACGGCTTCAACAGTCGCCGCGTATTCGGGAGTAATACCTTTATCGAGACCTGTCGGAGTTTTAGATTTATATTTTGCGACTAGTTCTGGTTTGGGGTCGAAGGGCTCATGCACCGAATGTTCGGCGTAGTAGAGGAAGAAGGGTTTCGATTTGCTTTGATCGATCCACGCGAGTGCTTCGTCGCAAAGAGCATCGGAAAGATAACGACCCTTGGCATTCATGTAAGCATCTTTCTCGAAGTTTACGTCGTCGGGCCGCTTATAGATATCGAACCCTCTGCCCGTGGGTGAGCCTGGGGTACCGTTGCGACCACGTCCGAGATTCCACATTCCAATAAGTGCTGTGGCGTAGCCGTTAGATTTAAGAAGATCGGCCACGGTCTTAGTACCTTCGGGCAGTTCATCATTTCCTTTGGTGCTCAACATTTTCATGTGAGGCTGACCTGGGGCATAGCGATCATCGACAACCGTGTAGACGCCGTGACGCGGTGTGTATTGTCCCGTGAGTAAGCATGCACGTGTTGGCGCACAGTTAGGTGCGCTGGCGTAGCACTGAGAAAAGACAGCACCCGATTTGGCGATTTTATCGATGTTGGGAGTGTCGATGTATTTGTTGCCGGTAAAGCCCACATCGCGATATCCCATATCGTCGATAAGAATTAAAACAACATTCGGCTGACGAGCGGATGCGTTGACGGTGAGAGCGAGAACGATTGCTAACGAGGAGTAGAGAACTCGAAAATAACTCAGCATGATTTTATGCTTTGGCTTTTATTTCGTAGGCGTGAGTAACCATCCCATGTTTGGTCGCAGCTGTTTCGTCTTTAGGAAGGAAGCAGCGAACATATTCTACTTTGGTGGAAGCGGGTGAGACGGTAACGCGGATGTAGCCTGCACTAGGGAGTTTTTTGCCGGATTGATAACGCTCCTCATTATAGGCAACGTATCCGTGGTCGGACGGCATGGGAAGTTCTTGGTAGATGATGCCATCTTTTTCTTGTTGGCAGTAAAGGTGGTCGTGGCCTTGGAAGAAAACACTCACTTTATTTTTAACCATGAGTTGATGGATGGGCATTTCCCAGTTGGGACGTTTTTCTTTGAAGGTGCCTTCGTCTTTTTTCGATTGGCCGCCCCACTCGTAGAGATCGGCTTCTTCGACGCCACCGCGACCCGTGCCGAGGACGTGGTGAGCGAAGACGAATTTATGTTTTGCTTTGCTGGTCTCGAGAGTCTGTTTGAGCCATTTATATTGTTCGTCGCCGATAGAGATAGTCCACCAGTCGCGATTTTTCTTTTCGGCGCCTTTATCATCTTTGTTTCCGCCGAAGCCGCTATCGACGAGTCCGGTCGAGTGCCAATAGTTATCGAGCAGAACGAACAAGGCGTCACCCCAAGTCCAAGCGCAGTAACTTTTGAGAGGTCCGATATCTTTGAAGACTTCTTTTTGTCCGGTGTAGATACCTTCATTGCCGACGGTGGGGTAGAGAGTGTTGCGTGCTTTTTGAACGCCGACGGCGACATCATGTCGTTCATCTTTCTGGGAAAAATTATAGAGTGAGCCCTGTTCGTGATTGCCGTTCATCAGGAATACTTGGCCGACAGAGCCCACGAGTCCGAGAAATGGACGTTGAAGGAGATAAGGCGCTTGGCAATTGGTGTCGTTGATGGTGCGAATGCGTTCTACGGAAAAATCATCGCCGATGCAGATATGGAAGTCGGGTTTATCAGCCGCGGCGGTGGTGAGTGTGCGCGAGTAAAGATCGGGGTGACTCGCTTGGGGTCGTTCGGGATGGGAGTCGCCTTGAATCGTGAATACGAAGGTAGAACCCGGTGTGCGTTGGGTGGCGAAGCGAGATTCTGCGCGCTGAGTGAAATTACCTGAGCCTGGTTTGCGATAGTTGAGTCGGTAAAAATATTCCGTGTTTGGTGAGAGACCATCGATGATGATTTCGGTCGCTTTACCGGAGCTCAATTGAGCGACTGGTGTTTTGCGGGTATATTTATTTTTAGATGTCCCGATTTCGAGAAACGCTTCCATCGATGAATCCGGCACGAGACTAGCGGTGATTGATTTGTCGGTGGCTCGACCGAAGATTAGAGAAAGTTTGGAGAACTCGGAGAGAGTTTCGGGCAGAACGTAATCACCTTGGAAAACTGGTCCGCGAGCTTTGGAAGTATCTTTACCGCCTTTGCCTTTTTTTTCTTGGGCAGAAGCGTGGGGGAGGAGGGTCCAGCCAAAGGTGACGGCGAGCAGGCCAAGGAATTGACGTCTTTCAACGTAACCGAAGGCGGTCTTATAGAATGGGTTGGGCTTTCCTTCGTAGGGGTCTTTGGGGTCCATGGGGTAATGGTACTATTATATAACGGCAAAAAGTTGGAGAAGTTTCGCGGGAGCGTAGCTCCCGAGGGGACAAGTGGGCACGTTGGCAGGTTGGCAAGGGGATTGCTTGGGGTTTACTTTTTCTCAAAACCAGTCAATTAGGAGGTCTATGCGCACGATGCTGAAAGCCCTGATGTTGGTTGCATTGCTTGGTACGGCCCAAGCGGTTGAATCAAATACCCAACGTCTCTCGACGGGTTGGGAGTACTACCAAGGATCATTGGGAAGTTCATGGGAAGTTTGGCGTGGCGAGGCGGCATCGGACAACGTCACCTGGAATGGTGTCACGTTACCTCATTGTTTTAATGGACGCGACTCCGTCGATCCCGATGTTCGTTACTATCAAGGTCCCGGATGGTATCGTACGAAGTTAAAAATCAATAATCCGTATCCAAACGGACGAACCATTTTACATTTTGATGGAGCGGGTCAAAAATCTCAGGTCTTCGTGTACACCCAAAAAGTGGGCGAACATCTAGGTGGGTATGATCAGTGGGAAGTTGATATTACTGATGCCGCGGCGAAATCTTTAACCCGTAAGGGTGCCAATGGCGAAGTTCCGGTGGCGGTGCTTTGCGATAATTCGCGCGAGGCAGAGTCGATTCCTTCCGACCTCAGTGACTTTAATCGTTACGGCGGATTGTATCGCCATGTATATTTAAAATATGTCCCAGCGATTTCGTTAGAGCGCGTGCATGTTGAGCCTGTGGTGAATGGCGCTAATGGATCTGTTAAAGTTCGCGCTCGATTAGGAAATCCAACGGCCTTGAAGAATGAAGTTGAGTTGGCGGTAGAGATTTCGGACCGAGATGGAAAAGTGATTCAGACTGCAACCAAGAAGTTAGCTCCGTGGTCGGGCGAGCAAGAGATTCAGAATTTTGCAGTCAGTGGCGTACAATTGTGGTCACCCCGTTCACCTTATCTTTATAATTGTAAGGTGACGATTAAGTCGGTTGCGGGTGAGCAAGTGGTAACTTCTCGCCTGGGCTTCCGCACCACTGAGTGGGTGAAGAATGGTCCGTTTAAATTAAATGGAGAACGTTTATTATTAAAAGGTACGCATTACCATGAAGACCATGCGGGTGTGGCGGCGGCAGTACCTGATGAAGAAGTGCGCAAGACCATGCAGATGATTAAAGACATGGGTGCGAACTTTATTCGTTTGGGTCACTATCAGCAAGCTCCTCTCGTTTTAGAACTCTGTGACGAGTTGGGAATTTTAGCGTGGGAAGAAGTCCCTTGGTGTCGCGGCGGGCTGGGCGGTGAACGCTACAAGCAACAATGTTTAGATATGCAGAAGGCGATGATTGATCAGCATTATAATCACCCAGCGATTATGATGTGGGGCTTAGGTAATGAGAACGATTGGCCCGGAGACTTTGAAGTGACGGATAAGAAGGCGAATCAAGAAAGTATCAGGGCATTCATGAAAGTATTGAATGACAACTCCCATAAATTGGATCCTTCGCGTGTGACGACCATTCGTCGTTGTGATTTCTGTAGCGATATCGTGGATGTTTATTCGCCGAGTATTTGGGCCGGCTGGTATTCGGGTCGTTATACTGAATATAAAGACTCAACCAATAAATGGATAGATAAAGTTAAAAGTTTCTTTCACGCCGAGTGGGGTGGTGACAGTCATGCGCGACGCTTTGCAGAAAATCCTGAATCCATGGTCGAAAAAATTGATCTTGGTCAAGGTACCGCTGAAAAAGGAAAAGCTTACAAGAGCAGTTCAGGCGGCAAAGTTCGGATGTCAAAAGATGGCGACTGGTCCGAGAGCTATATGGCTAATCTCTTTGATTGGCATTTAAAAGAGCAAGAGACTATGCCTAATCTGACGGGCAGTGCGCAGTGGATCTTTAAGGATTTTGCTACGCCGTTACGTCCAGAGAATCCTGTGCCGCGTATGAATCAAAAGGGTTTAATTGAACGCGATGGAACTCCTAAGGAGTCCTATTATATTTTCCAAAGCTTCTGGTCGGATAAACCCATGATCCGTTTATTTGGTCACGAATGGCAGACCCGTTGGGGCAAACCTGGAGAGGCGAAACAGATTCGGGTTTATTCCAATTGTTCTGAAGTTGAATTAATCGTGAACGGAAAATCCTTGGGAGTGAAGAAACGTAACAGCCAAGATTTTCCGGCGGCTGGCTTACGTTGGGATGTTGTGTTAAACGAAGGTCCTAATCAGGTAAAAGCTGTAGCCGTTAAGGAAAAAATTTCGGATGAAATTAAAGTGGGCTATCAAAGTGCCGCGTGGGGTAAGCCTGCGAAGTTGGCGCTTACGGAATTAGAGCGGAAGGATGGCGTGGTGACGCTACAGGCGAAGATTTTCGATGTGAACGGTGTGCCTTGTCTGGATTCTGCAGCACTCGTGCGCTTTGA
>CAIMFE010000037.1 GCA_903840235.1 uncultured Opitutia bacterium
CGAGATTGGTTTGATTTCGGATACCCACGGATTACTTCGCCCCGAAGCGATTATAGCTCTGGAGGGATGTGATGTCATACTGCACGCGGGCGATGTGGGTGGCTCGCTAATCATAGATACCCTCGCGCAGTTTGCGCCCACCTTTGCGGTCGGCGGGAACTGTGATATCGAAAAAACCTTTCCTGATTATTTCACTGCTGAATACGGGGGTAAGAAATTACTCATGCACCACGGCCACCTACCGATTGATGAATCATTCTTTAAGCCCGATATTGTTATTACGGGGCATTCTCACATTCCGCTTATAGAAGAGGATAAAAATATTTTACGGATTAATCCAGGAAGTGCAGGTCCTAAACGTTTTAAACTCCCAGTCACCGTCGCTCGACTAACCATTTCGAGTGGAACTCCCGTCGCACGTATCATTACCTTAAGCGTTTAATGAGTTTAGATTTACCCATCGACAAATTAAAAGCGGATTTACAGACGGCCTGTACTCGCTCGCGTCGGATTGTTTTAAGTGCTCCAACCGGATCAGGAAAATCTACGCGCCTCCCGCAAATGTTGGTGGACTTAAAATGTGTGGAAGGTCAAATACTGATCCTGCAGCCGCGACGTATGGCCGCTCGCTTATTAGCTAGACGCGTTGCTCAGGAACGTGGCGTGAAATTAGGCGGCGAAGTGGGTTATCAAATTCGTTTCGAAAGAGTGGAGTCTGCCGAAACTAAAATAAAATTTATAACGGAGGCTTTATTGCTTCGACAGATCGCTAGCGACCCCACCTTGCGTGGTATTGGCGCGATTATTTTTGATGAATTTCACGAACGTAATATTCATTCCGACGTCGCATTGAGTTTAGTTCGTCAACTTCAGGAAAAACACCGCCCAGACTTATTATTAGTAGTGATGTCGGCTACTCTGGATACCGCCGGGGTCTCACAATGGCTTAAACCTGCGGAGACTTTAATATCAGACGGACGGACCTATCCAGTGGCAGTAGAATACGCACCAGCAGTGCGAACCTCCACGCAACCTGTTTGGGATAGAGCGGCCGAGCAAGTAGCTCGATTGCTTCGTGAAGAATCAACGGGCGACATTTTAGTTTTCATGCCAGGTGCGTATGAAATCATGAAAACGATTAACGCCGTTAAGTTTTTAAAAGAGGCGGGCGGGGTACAGGTCTTGCCTCTGCACGGAGAACTTTCAGCGAGTGACCAAGACAACGCCGTCCAAGAATCCAATCAGCGTAAGATTATTGTCGCAACCAATGTAGCCGAAACATCTTTGACTATTCCGGGTGTGCGTATGGTGGTGGATGCGGGATTGGCTCGCATTGCCCGCTATGATCCTATTCGCGGAATCGATACTTTATTGATTGAGCCCATTGCTCAGGCGTCGGCTGAACAGCGGGCAGGTCGTGCGGGTCGAACCGGCCCTGGTCGCTGTATTCGCTTATGGTCACATACCGACCATCAATCACGTCCGCTCCGTGAAACGCCCGAGATTAAGCGGATGGATTTAACGGAAACACTTTTACTGCTCTTATCAATGGGCTGGAGCGACGTCGAAAACTTCCCGTGGTATGAGAGTCCGAATGCCCAAGCCTTCACCCAGGCATTCACAGTCTTGAAAGACATTGGTGCGATTGATAAAAATAATCTCTTAAGCCCGTTAGGTAAAAAAATGGCAGTATTTCCGGCGCACCCACGTTATGCTCGAATGTTGATGGCCGCACAGGAACTCAATTGTGTGAGTGAAGTGGCCATGATTGCAGGACTCAGCCAAGGGCGGGATATTTTACTAAGAAAAGTTGATGAGTCTGCGGAGCGCGCCCGTGAAAATATTAAAACATCAGAAGGGTCGGACTTCTTTTTACGAATGGCATTATTACAAAAAGCCCAAGACCTAAAATTCGACGCCGATGCATGTCAGAGGATGGGCATTCAAGGTCAGGCTGCTCGCCAAGCCGATCAAGCCGCCCAGCAGTTTTTACGAATAGCCGACGGCCAGGGTTTTAAGATAAACAATAAGCCTGCCTTACCCGAACAAATTCAAAAATCTATTTTAGTTGGATTTATTGATCGATTAGCAGTGCGATTAGATGCGGGAACCTTGCGCTGTGCCTTAGTGCATAATCGTCGTGGTGAATTAAGACGTGAATCAATGGTTCGTTCGGCCAAACTTTTGGTCGCTGCTGAGATTGACGAAATTCAAACGCGGGGCGAAGTGACAACATTTTTAAGCCTCGCTACGGAAATTAAAGAAGAGTGGTTAAAAGAATTATTTCCTAGCGAGTTCTTTAACCAGAATTTTGTTAAGTATGATGCTACTCAAAGACGTGTGGTCACGCGGGTTGAGAGATGTTTCCGTGACCTAGTTTTAGAGTCGAAAGAGCAGGAGGGTCTATCGAGCGATGAAGCCTCTCAGTTATTAGCGACAGAGGTTTTAGCTGGAAGATTGGAATTAGAAAAATGGGATAATACGGTAGACGCATGGATCAACCGCTTGAATTTTTTAGCAAAGCATTGTCCCGAATTAAGCATTCCCGTATTTGATGAATCGGGAAAACGAATGGTGATAGAAGAAATTTGTCAGGGCGCCGTCGCTTATCGCGATATTCGAGATCGTCCGGTCATGTCTGTCGTACGTGGATGGTTAACCCACGAACAATTACTAGCTTTAGATTCCTACTGTCCTGAAAAAATACTATTACCCCGCAAGAAACATCCTGCGAAAATTGAATACACGCATGACGGCGAGGCTTTGATTGAGGCGACCGTGCAGGAGTTATACGATGTTCCCGGCGCTAAACTTAAAGTCTGCCAGGGTAGGGTGCCATTAATTATATGTATTCAGTCGCCTGCTCGTCGCACCCAGCAACGCACCACAGATTTGGACGCATTCTGGAAGGGGTCTTATGAATTGGTTAAGAGGGAATTAAAAGGTCGTTACCCCAAGCACGAGTGGCGCTAAAGGGTCATTTGACTAAATCGGTCGGGTAATATAAAAATTATTAATGCAGTTTGCTGGTAAAACCACTTGGTCTGACATGCCTCTTCATATCGTTGATTTCGAAGGCAGTAATCGCACAGGCGTAATCGAGTACGGTGTGGTTACATTATTGAGGAAAGAAATTTTTTCGACGGCGACCAAGACGCATCTAGCGCGAGCAAACTTATCTAGTCTCGACACCCAATGTCATGGATTGAGCGATGCAGATTTAATTAATGAGACGCCGTTTGAGAGTGAATGGGATTACTGGGTTTCCCTTCGTCGCACTGGAATCTTTGTGGCCCATAATGCTACAGTGGAATCTCAGTTGCTGCGGCTAACATGGCCAAGGCCTTCGGCAGTTCCTTCACTGGAGCAAGGTACGCAGACCGCCGAGTGGGGGCCTTGGATTGACTCGTGTCGTTTGGCCCGACTTTGGTTGCCCACCTTGGGTGACTATAAATTAGCCTCACTGATTAAGCTATTTAAGTTACAGGGTCAGTTGGACGTCTTAGCTGAGCGATATTGTCCGCCGCAGCGTCGTAAGTATCACTGTGCGCTTTATGATGCCCTCGCTTCGGCCCTTATTTTAAGGACGCTTTGCGCGGGAGAGGGCCGGTCCCAACTCACAGTATCACAACTGGTCCAAGATAGTCTCAGTTTACCTGCTCGTGAGGACAGTATGCAGGGAGAGTTCGATTTATAAAAATTTCCGCTTCACACTTCACCCGATAAGTATCTAGATAATCTACTCTATGGCTTCAAAATCTCCTATTCGTGTTTCTGTAACGGGTGCCGCTGGTAATATCGGCTACGCCGCCATATTCCGAATCGCTTCAGGCGCAGTGTTTGGTGCCGATCAGCCCGTTGCTTTAAACTTAATTGAAGTAGGTCCCGGTTTAAATGCTTTAGCGGGTGTAGTCATGGAACTCCAAGATTGTGCGTTCCCTTTGCTCACCGACGTCGTTGCTACCGGAGATTTAGATGAAGGATTCAAGGATGCCGATTGGTGTCTCTTAATTGGTGCCGTTCCACGTAAAGATGGCATGGAGCGAAAAGATTTATTAGGCATCAACGGAAAAATTTTCGTGGGACAAGGACAAGCCATCGCCCGTTCCGCCAAAAATTCCGTAAAAGTTTTAGTCGTTGGCAACCCCTGTAATACGAATGCCTTAATCGCTCTGCGTTCCGCTGCGGGATTAAAAGAAGAAAATTTCTTTGCGATGACTCGTCTCGATGAGAATCGCGCGAAGTCACAGTTAGCTAATAAAGCAGGCGTGCATAACTCCGTGGTTAAGAATGTAGCTATTTGGGGAAATCACTCTTCTACGCAGTATCCCGACTTCACCAATGCTTTGATTGCCGGTAAGCCTGCCACCCAAGTGATTTCGGATCACACATGGTTAAAAGAAACTTTCGTTAACGATGTCCAAAAGCGTGGTGCTGCTGTCATCAAAGCCCGTGGTGCTTCTTCGGCAGCTTCCGCCGCTAATGCCGCTCTGGATACTCTCCGCAATTTACATTTCGCGACTCCTGCTGGTGAATGGCATTCAGTAGCGGTTCTTTCCAAAGGTGATTACGGTATTACTCCAGGAATTATGTTTGGATATCCTATTCGTACTCTTGCCGATGGGTCTTGGGAAATTGTTAAAGGATTACCCGTCGACGAATTTTCGCAGAGCAAAATTTCTATTACCGAGAAAGAGTTATTAGAAGAGCGTGCCACCGCATCGGAAGCACTCGGCCTAAAACTCTAAGCGATTATTCGGCTTTTAGTTTTACCAAGGTGATGTCAGCTGGACGACAGGTACCTAGTTGAATTTCACCATTATTAGCGGCTGAGAAAATAGCGGGCTCCGGGCGAATGGGCTCTACATTACGTTCAGTTCTTCCGCCGTTAATTTTTTGAAGTCCGATGTAGTCGAGAATTACCGGATTAGCGCTGGCGAGAATAGTTTTTTCTGACTTGCACCAGCTGGCATCAAAGCTTGGTCCGCCGAGTACCTGAAAGTTTTCTAACGAAACAATATTGAGAATATTCTTTTTGGAAAGTTCGGGTATCGCACAGACTTCAATCGCGACTTTAGAGGCATTGGCTGGATTGTCGTTGAAGCGCTCGCTATTAGCGATGCTACCCAGTGAGGCTGAACCTATCGCACCAAAAACCCCGAGTGCTTTGCTGTCGGATATTACTGGTAGGTTGATCCAGAAATCGACTTCATCGAATAATGTTTTGGGTAGAACGCTAATACGATTATCGCCCCAGGCCACGGTAGGGGAACCTGGACGAGGCATCACTTGATTTTCGTACCACAGTTTCTTGTCTTTAGCCCAATTGGCTGCTTCCGCTTCAAAGGCAATCACCGGTAATCCTTCAAAATTTTGCGGATCGGTGCGGAGTGCGGGAAGGAAGCCGCAGTCACGTAAGCTTTGCAGATTGGCATCACACAGAATAATCGAGTCTCGATTGAAGCCTCGTTTTTCGAGGGCCTGACTTAAGGCACGAATGAGTGGTTTGGGTGTCGCTAAGCCGAGTCCCGACTGCGAAGAAATTTTTAATCCGCATTTTCCGAGTTTACCTGGTTTAAGTCCGACACCCGTTTGTTTTTCGAATTCTTCAAGTATGCGATCGATGGCATAGGAATATTGCCTGTCACTGAACCCATGAAGCTTTTGCTCGATGAGTAGCAACTTAGGGTCGGTCACAGCGTCTAGGCTTAACACTAGGCTGTAAAAAGCAAAGAGAGTGAACAAGCGACGCATATCTAGACACTCCACTAAAAGGCGCATTTCGCAAGTTTGCTCTTTAGATTGCTGACTTACTGGGCAGTCTTTAGGTACTTAACATGCACGAAGCCGCGCCATTACCCCAACGCCGAATTTTGGGACTCATTTTTTTGACGGTCTTCATGGATATCATTGGGTTCAGTATTATTATCCCTCTTTTTCCTCACCTCTTAAATCACTACATAACGACGGAGGGTGCGCAGGGCACTTTGATTGGAACATTGTCCTCAGCGGCAGAATGGCTGGGTGGCACGACGACATTTCAGAAAACAGTCTTATTCGGCGGATTGTTGAGTACCTTGTATTCTTTGCTTCAATTTATTTTTTCGCCCATTTGGGGTTCGCTCTCGGATCGTTATGGTCGCCGGGGAATTTTATCCATCACCCTCGCGGGTAATGCACTCTCTTATATCATCTGGATTTTTGCCGGACAATTCTGGGTAGTCGTTTTGACCCGACTACTCTCTGGAATGATGGCTGGCAATATTGCCGTAGCGAGCGCAGCGGCTGCTGATGTTACCGATGAGAAGGAGCGCACCAAGGGGATGGCAATTGTCGGTGTAGCGATTGGCATGGGCTTTTTAGTTGGCCCAGTGATTGGCGGCCTCTCAACCGTCTTGAAACCCATTTACGAAGCTAATCCGTTTTCCACTCCAGCCTTAATCGCCGCGTGTATGGCAGGACTCAATTTTATTTTAGTGCAGTTGTATTTTCCCGAAACACTCGCGGAAAAGAACCGCGCTCAACACGACTCTAAGCGCCCCTCAGTTTTTGATCTAGCGAATGTTGAGTCACGTGCCGTTCGACGCACCTCGTTCGCTAATTTAATTTATCAAATCGCTTTTACGGGTATGGAAAACACGGTCGTCTTCTTAACTTTCTTTTTATTTGCCTACAGTGCTCACGATAACGTTTACCTATTTTTATTTAATGGAACCTGCTTAATTGTTGCCCAAGGATTAGCACGCTTGATTGTGAAGAAAATTGGTCAGCGTGGAGTGATTATGACAGGAATGATTTTCGCAATTATCGCTTTTAATTTAGTAGCGTTCATTCCCACTCCTACATCGGAGTTGCCCATCGTTGGTTGGGGCAAGCCAGTGTTTTATGTCGGCATGGGACTTCTTTCTTTTGCGACGGGCTTAATTCTCCCGAGCGTCTCTGCTTTGGTCTCACTTTATTCAAGTCCGAGTGACCAAGGTCGTAACTTGGGGATTCTCCGTTCGGCTGGTTCGCTCGCTCGTGTTATCGGACCCCTGAGTGCGGCGTTTCTGTATTTTAAAACCGGGTCACACCAATGGGTTTATTTAGGCGCAGCATTATTAATGCTTCCCGCTCTCTGGGTCGTACGTGGCTTACCCGATCCACATAAAGTTCAGAACACTAATTCTTAGAAATTTTCTGGGCGAGGGAGTATCCGCCCCGAATCACTTGCATTAAAGAGATTCCGCCGCGGAAAGCACCGTGGAAATATAGGCCAGCATTTTTTGATTCGATGAGTGCTAAACTATTTTCCCGCTCGGTCTGCCCAAGGGTGTATTGGGGAATAGATTTCTCCCAACGCTTAATCCATTCCTTTTCGGGTCGAGCCGTGATTCCGAGTGTTTCCTTAAATTCCCGATCTAAAATCTCACCCAGTGCGATATCGGATTTAGCTGCCATGTGCGGTTGGCGAGCACCACCTATAAAACTGGTAAGAAGTATTTTTCCTGCGGGTGCTCGTGATGGCAGCACTGACGAAGAGAACAGCGTCCCTAAAATTTCACGTTTTTCGGATTGAGGAATTAAATAGCCAAAGCCGTTGAGCAAGTGTGGAACATCGGATTGATTATAGCCTCGCGCTATCACGGTAACACTCGGCGATGGAGCCAATTTCCAATCTTCTAAATCTTTTAAAATTTCGAAGGGTAGGGCCGAGGACCACTGCCAGTGAGGGATAGTAATAATTAAATTTTTAGCCCAACCCCCATTCTCTTCACCCCGAGTGTTACGCCAAGCTACCTGCCAGCCCCCTTTGCTTTTTTGCATTAAGGTTAAGTGACAGCCCAGTTCTATATTATTTTTAAGATCTTCGGCCATCGTGTCGGCTAATTGTTGCATGCCGTTTTTGAATCCGATGACGGAGCGTCCTTCTTTTTTGCTTTTGATAAGACCGAGTAAAATAGAGCGATGATTCTTTTCGAGTTCAGTTAAAAGTGGAAAACAGTTTTCAACCATTAACTCCTGAGGATTGCCGGCATGGGTGCCCGCAATGACTGGATCCATGAGTAGTTCGGCTGCGGCTGAACCAAATCGTCTAGAAACAAAACTAAAAACCGATTCGTTCTTAATTTTACTACGAGAGATAAACACTTCGGAAAGCAGGCGAACTTTTTCAGTGAAGGAAAGTAAGTCGGACTTTAATAGGGAAGTGGGCTGAGCGGTGAGGGTGTGCAGTTTGCCGCGTGAAAGGATGAAGCGATTGGCCGCACTGCTGTCCGCCCAAAGAATTTCTTTATCCAATCCGTAGCCACGCAAAATTTTTAGATCACCTTCGCCGTTAATCTGTAAAGTGTTTGGTCCCGTTTCGACAAGCCAGCCGTCTTGGTTGATGGTTCGGATGGAACCCCCCACACGCTGAGAAGATTCAACCACCTTAATTTTAGCGCCCGACTTATTTAATTCATGAGCTATCGCCAGGCCGGCTGGTCCAGCTCCTAGAATGATGGTATCGAGGCTCACTATTTCATCTTTCTTTAATCGGCCGATAAATAGAGACAAAAGTGAACCCTCGTTAATGTCTAAAAACAGGCACTAATGTCTAAAAATAGGCAATTAAGGTTGTGAATGTTTCTGGATTGTGCCGTGGCACACTGGGTGCTGATTAGAGGAGTATATTTTCTAACATGAGTACTAATCCTGCCCGTCAAAGTGCAATTGCTTCAATTGCCTCTCAACCTCGTCTCGAAGGGACGTTCGACTTCCGTAATGAGAAGATCGATGTCATCTACGGACAAAATGTTTTCTCGCTCGAGAAAATGGAAAAGCGTCTGCCCAAAGACATTTTCAAATCTCTCAAGTCTAGCATCGAGTCTGGTAGCAAACTTGATGGTGCAGCTGCCGACATTGTTGCTTCAGCAATTAAGGATTGGGCGCTTGAGCGTGGTGCGACTCACTACGCACACGTCTTCTATCCTCTCACCGGTTTCACCGCTGAGAAGCACGATACTTTCTTCGAGCCCAGCGGTACTGGTACTCTCGCTCAATTCTCCGGTAAGGCTTTAATCCAAGCTGAGCCTGACGCTTCATCGTTCCCTAACGGTGGCCTTCGCTCAACTTTCGAAGCTCGTGGTTACACGGCTTGGGATGTGACTTCGCCTGCTTATATTTTCGACGGCGAAAACGGTTCAACCCTTTGCATTCCTACTGCCTTCGTTTCTTGGAAGGGTGAAGCGCTTGATAAAAAGACTCCCTTACTTCGCTCGATGCAGGCTGTGAATCGTGCAGCTCAGCGCGTATTAGCACACTTCGGCAAGAAGGTTGGATTCATCAGCGCATCCTGTGGTCCAGAACAAGAATACTTCTTAATAGATTCTCGTTTATTCCATTTACGTCCTGACCTCTATACTTGTGGTCGTTCACTCTTCGGCTCTAAGCCAGCGAAGGGACAAGAATTTGAAGACCAATACTTCGGTACCATTCCTGATCGCGTACTCGCATGCATGATGGAAACCGAACGCGAGTGTTTCAAACTCGGTATTCCAATTAAGACCCGTCACAATGAAGTGGCTCCTGCTCAGTACGAAGTAGCTCCGATTTATGAGTCTGCTAACGTAGCTCACGATCACCAAATGTTAACCATGACGCTCTTGCGTCGCGTTGCTACTAAGCACGGCTTCGTTTGTCTTCTCGCTGAGAAACCATTCGCAGGCGTCAACGGTTCAGGTAAGCACGTTAATTGGTCCATCGGTGGTCCTGGCGTAGGTAATCTTCTCGAGCCAGGTAATGATCCTCACACTAACGCACAGTTCCTTGCATTCTGCTCAGCTGTGATTCGTGCCGTTGATTTACACCAAGGTTTACTCCGTGCTTCTGTTGCCTCTGCAGGTAACGATCACCGTCTCGGTGCGAACGAAGCGCCTCCTGCAATCATCTCGATTTACTTGGGCGATATGCTCAACGAAGTGATCGAACAAGTTAAAGCCAGTGGTGCCGCATCTAGCTCGCGTAAAGGTGGCACGATGACTCTCGGTGTAGATACCTTACCCGTACTTCCAAAAGATGCTGGTGACCGTAATCGTACCAGTCCGTTCGCCTTCACTGGAAATAAATTCGAATTCCGCGCCGTTGGTTCTGCCTTCTCCGTTGCCGGTCCATTGACTGTGTTGAACACAATCATGGCTGACTCACTGGATATGTTGGCTGACGAACTCGACGTCGAAATGAAGTCCACCAAGGATTTCAATGTAGCCTTACAAAAAGTTCTTAAGGCGATTCTTACCAAGCATGGTCGTATCGTATTCAATGGTAATGGATACTCTGAAGAATGGCACAAAGAAGCAGAGAAGCGTGGACTCAAAAACCTCCGCACCACTCCTGAGGCTCTTCCAGAAATCGTTTCCAAAGCCGCTGTCGAATTATTCGAACGCCAAAAAGTTCTCAGCAAAGATGAGTTACACTCACGCGAAGAAATCTACACCCACTCTTACGTATTAACCGTAAAGACTGAGTCGAAGTTAACTTCCGAGATTGCTCGTACGCTGCTTTTGCCGGCCGCATTTAAATATGCAATCGAGCTCAACTCAGTGTCTGATAGCAAATCTGGTAAGAAGCTACGCTCTGAAATCCTCGCGCTCGCCGATCAATTATCTGACGCTATCGAGGCTTTAGATAAAGAACGTGCGGTTGAGTCTGACACCCACAGCAATGCAAAGCATGCCTGCGCTAAGGTTCTGCCTGCTATGTTGAAGGTTCGTGCTGCAGCTGACGCCCTTGAGGAAATCGTGGCCGACGAATATTGGCCATTACCTTCCTACCAAGAGCTTCTCTTCCTCCGCTAAGCCTTCCCGGCCTAGCCGACATCATGGGTCGAGTCTTCACAGACTCGGCCCATTTTTTTGCCTGGAAAGATTGGCCAACAAAAAACCCGCCAGGGTGGCGGGTCTTGGGTTGGATAGTCTAAGTCGGTGGACTTAGTTGTTATCCCACTTCTTACGGAGGTAACTGTTGAAGTTCTTTACCTTGGTCTTACGACGGCGACGTTCGCAGGGCTTTTCATAGCCACGCTTAGCGCGGACGTCTTTGATTACGCCCTCGCGGTCGATTTTTTTCTTAAGGCGGCGGAGAGCCTTATCGATGGTCTCGCCTTTACGAATCTTGATTTCTACAGACATGATTAATCAGTTGGAGGGTTGAAAGAACAGAGTCTGGTCGGGGTCGTCAACCCAGAAACCACTACTTTTTAGGATGTGAAAAACTTATCAAGAAAGGCAGATATCACGCTTGCGGAGGGGGTAAAGCACGGCAATCGTGGAAAACAACCCTCGATGTACCTCAAGGAAATCGTAGCCAACGGATTCAAAAGCTTCGCTGATCGTACTCGAATTGAGTTACGCCCCGGAGTCACGGCTGTCGTCGGACCCAATGGCTGCGGAAAATCGAACATCGTGGACGCC
>CAIMFE010000038.1 GCA_903840235.1 uncultured Opitutia bacterium
CCGGACGACAATCAGGATAAATCGCGTGATCTCCACTATGCGCTCCATAAGCGACTGTCTTTGCTTTCAGAGAAATAGCCCAGGATGTGGCCACGGAGATAAATAACATATTACGATTGGGGACCACCGTCGCCTTCATCGAAAGCTCTTCGTAATGTCCTTCTGGCACGGCCACCTTTTGGTCGGTTAAAGCATTAGCACCAAACAAGGGAGCCAACGCACGTAGGTCCGCAACCTGATGTTTTACTTTATAAAATTCACAGATTTTTTTCGCCGCTTCGATTTCTCGACGGTGACGTTGACCGTAATCCACACTCAACGCGTAAACTTCCCTACCCTGGGAAAGTAAATGCGCCAACAAAACCGTTGAATCGATTCCTCCAGAATGAATGACGACGGCTTTTTCCATGCAGTGAAATAAACTACTTCGAACGTCGAGAGCGAGAAACTTTAATCCACGCCTTATGATGATCAATATAAGCTAGGGCAAAACTCTCCGCCGCCCGCATTTTCTTGGCCTCCGCCGACTTCTTATCGCGCAGACCAGTCAAATGTAACCAACCATGCGCCACATAAAGACTCATCTCTTCTTCAAAGGTATGCCCATGCTTTTTAGCGACACGTTTGGCTTGATCCAAGTTAACACAAATTTCGCCCGCAAACGGCTCAACCGGATGATCCTCCCCGACAAATGTAATCACATCCGTCACGGTCGGATCATTCATAAACTCCTTATGAATCTTTTTAATCTCGGCATCATTAACAAACACCACCGAAATATCTCCTGTAGGACAGACATAGGACTTCGCTGTATCTAAAGTTTGAATGAGTTTTCTTACACTCGAATCTACGACTTTGATCGATGGATGACGTACCGCCACCTCCACTAATCTTAATTTATTTTTCGACTTCATTTATTTAATCTCAGCAAAAACTGGCTTCAGTCTTAACCATAAATCATTCAGCGCCTGAGGTAAAACATGTGTGTCTGCCACCACGGGCATGAAGTTGTGATCTCCGTCCCAACGCGGTACGATGTGGAAATGTAAATGAGTTGGAATTCCTGCACCCGCTGCACGTCCTAAATTAATCCCCATATTAAAACCCGCAGGCGTCATGACGTTTTGCAGAACGGCCTGACACTTAACCAGCAAGTCCATCATTTCAGCACGCTCATCGACAGTAAGTTCAGCCAACTGCCCTACTTCACGATTGGGCAAAACCATGAGGTGTCCTGGATTGTATGGAAAATTATTTAAAATAACAAAACAGGTCCGACCCCGATGGAGTATCAATGACTTTTGGTCATCGCCCGACGCCAATAAATCCGCAAAAGGACTCCCTGCTTTTGGGTCTTTACGACTCTGGATATACTGCATGCGCCAGTAGGGATGAAGTTGTTCAGTCATATTATCTTTTAGAAAATCCTTGAGGGTGTAAGGTGTGCCAGCGTACAGCCGTAGACACAATGGCATCTAGCGTGTCGTACTTAGGCTTCCAGCCGAGCTCCTTACGTACCTTAGTAGCATCCGCGTAGAGTGCCGGTGGGTCACCCTCGCGACGCTCAACATACTCACGGGGTACAGGTTTTCCCGTTACCCTTTCCACGCTCTTCAAAATATCTTCGACGGAATACGGCACACCAATTCCCAAATTATAGAAAAACGCCAAGCCCGTTTCTTTCAATTTATCAAATACAGCAATGTGCGCAGAAGATAAATCATCGACGTGAACATAATCACGTAAGCAAGTACCATCGGGCGTAGGATAATCTGTTCCAAATACTTTCAATGCAGGGCGACGACCTAAAGCCGCCGCAATTGCCAAAGGGATTAAATGCGTCTCGGGCTGATGATCTTCACCGATGCTTCCATCTAACGCCGCCCCGGCTGCATTAAAATAACGGAACGCTGCAAAACTGATTTTCCCTTCTCGCGCTAACTGACGAAGCTTGAGTTCTACATCTAATTTATTTTGGCCATACGGATTAATCGGCTTCTGCGGCAAATCTTCGGACATCGGCATTTTATCGGGCACACCAAAAGTCGCACACGTGCTCGAAAAAACAAATTTCTTAACTCCCTCGGCAATCATCGCATCGAGCAGTGCAAAAGTACGAACAACATTGTTCTCATGATAACGTTCAGGCTGATGCACTGACTCACCCACATTGATTAGGGCGGCGAAGTGCATCACTAAATCAATTTTATGGTCCCTCAATGCAGCGCGTACTTTCACTGAATCGGCCATATCAGCTTCAACAAACGGAACTCCCCTCGGAACTGACTCACGGTGACCATAGGAGAGATTATCTAAAACTACGACTCTATGCCCAGCCGCCATCACCTGCCTAACGCAGTGACTGCCGATGTAACCCGCCCCGCCTACGACCAGTACATTCATGACCTTTGAATAACCCTCCGCCCCCACCTTAGGCAAGTTCCCTCTCCAAATCCTTGCCACCATCGCCCCAACTCTCCTATCTGCTCATATTCATGGAACACTCTCAAGGAGCCTACGACTTTACCGCCTTCGAACAGCGCTGGCAGGCCTATTGGAAAAGTAATTCCACCTTCCGCACCGAACTCACCACCAGCGGAAAACCAAAATACTATGTTCTCGATATGTTCCCTTACCCTTCAGGTGCAGGCTTACACATCGGACACCCGGAAGGCTACACGGCTTCAGATATTTTAGGACGCTACAAAAAAGCTTCAGGCTTCAACGTCCTCCACCCGATGGGTTGGGATGCCTTTGGTCTTCCCGCCGAACAACACGCCATCGCCACCGGCGAACATCCCGCGCTCCAGACTCGTAAGAACATCGATAACTTCCGCCGCCAACTTCAGATGATCGGCTTCGGCATCGACTGGGATCGCGAACTTTCCACAACCGATGAAAAATATTTCCGTTGGACACAGTGGATCTTCCTAAAACTTTTCCGTCACGGTCTCGCTTACGTTTCCGAAAAACCTGTTTGGTTCTGCCCTGTACTAGGTACCGTTCTCGCCAACGAAGAAGTTCTTAATACCAAAGAAGGCCCACGCTCTGAACGCGGCAATCACCCAGTCGAACGTCGCCCCATCCGCCAATGGGTCCTGCGTATCACCGCCTACGCCGATAAATTAATCGA
>CAIMFE010000039.1 GCA_903840235.1 uncultured Opitutia bacterium
GCTACCCAAAAGACGGTCGACGGTCCTTCTAAGAAGGATTGGAAGGGTGGACGTACGGCTGCACAAAACATCATTCCTTCATCCACGGGTGCTGCTCGTGCCGTAGCTTTAGTTTTACCTGAAGTTAAAGGTAAGCTCACTGGTATGGCCTTACGCGTACCTGTTCCTACTGTCTCCGTTGTCGATCTCACCGTTAAGACGGTGAAAGACACGAGCTTAGCAGAAATCAAAGCTGCGCTGAAGAAAGCTTCCGAAACTTACCTCAAAGGTATTCTCGCTTACACTGAAGACGAAGTCGTTTCCTCTGACTTCATTCACGATAAACACTCGTCGATTTTTGACGCGGGTTCATCGATTGAGTTAAACAAGAACTTCTTCAAACTCATCAGCTGGTACGATAACGAGTGGGGTTATTCCAACCGCGTGGTTGAACTCCTTGCTAAAGTTACCGCCAAACTGTAAGTTTTAAGTCGAAATGAACTACGACAGGCGATCCGAGCGGGTCGCCTGTCTTGTTTTTGGCCTAAAATAGGTCCCGCGACGATACTTTGGCATTCGTAGTGCTTTAATCTTCCCACCGCTCGAAGAAATCTTTTCTCTCCTCCCTTTACAACCATGTCCGCACCCTCCCTTAAATCACTCGGCTCAATCTCTGGTCTTCGCGCCCTCGTCCGTGTCGACTTCAATGTCCCGCAAGACAAGAAGACCGGAGTCATTACCAATACTCAACGTATTGCGGCCGCACTCCCCACCATTCGTTTCTTGCTCGAAGGCGGTGCCTCTTGCGTGTTGATGTCACACCTCGGTCGTCCCGATGGCAAAGTGGTCGAGAAATTTTCTCTGCGCTCTGTCGCTGTTGAATTAGAAAAACTTTTAGGTAAGCCAGTTAAATTTATCTCCAGCTGCGTCGGTCCTGAAGCTGAAGCTGCTGCAAAATCTTTAAAGCCTGGTGAAGTTTTACTTTTAGAAAACCTCCGCTTCCACATCGAAGAAGAAGGAAAAGTTAAACTTGAAGACGGAACGAGCATGAAGGCTGATCCTGCTAAAGTAGCTGATTTTAGGGCCTCATTATCGCGCTTAGGTGATATCTATGTAAACGATGCTTTCGGTACTGCGCACCGCGCTCACTCGTCGATGGTCGGTGTGAATTTACCACGCAAAGCAGCTGGCTTCCTCTTAGAATCAGAACTCAAAGCTTTCGATATCGTACTCAATAATCCTAAGCGTCCCTTGTTGGCGATTTTAGGTGGTGCCAAAATTGCAGATAAAATTCCTCTCATCCGTAACCTCATCGAGAAGGCTGACGAAATTATTATTGGTGGTGGAATGGCTTTCACTTTCCGTAAAGTTTGTGACGGAATGGAAATCGGTAATTCGCTCTTCGATCCTGAAGGTGCTAAAATCGTCGCCGAACTTTTAGAAAAAGCGAAAGCTCGTGGCGTCAAAGTTACTTTGCCCGTCGACTTCACTTGCGGTGATAAATTCTCACCCGATGCTAATACCCAACCTGCCACCATGGCTGGCGGTATCCCTGCTGGTTGGGAAGGTATGGACGGAGGCCCTGAATCTATTAAGCTTTATGAGGCTGCGATTGGCCGTGCGGGTACCATTATTTGGAATGGCCCTTGCGGTGTTTTTGAATTCGAAAAATTTGCTGTAGGCACCAAGGCCATGGCTCACGCTGTCGCCAAAGCCACGGAACGCGGAGCGATTACGATTATTGGCGGTGGCGATACGGCTACCGCTGCCAAGAAATTTGGCGTCGATACAAAGGTGTCGCACTGTTCAACCGGCGGCGGTGCTTCCCTCGAATATCTTGAAGGCAAAGTTCTTCCCGGTGTTTCAGCTCTCTCTGCTTAATTTTTCTTATCATGTCTAAACGTACTCCTCTCATTGCTGGTAACTGGAAAATGAACAAGACCGCCACCGAAGGCGTGGAACTTGTTAAAGAAATTTCCGCAGCCTCGGTCGGCTCACACGCTTCCGTTAATGTTGTGCTCTGTCCGCCATTCACAGCACTCTCTGCGGTGGGTCAGGCGATTGAAGGTTCGTTAATCGCACTAGGTGCGCAAAATATTCACGATAAAGCGAATGGTGCTTTCACGGGAGAAATCTCCGCGTCGATGCTTCGCAACCTGCACGTTACCCACGTCATTATTGGTCATAGTGAGCGTCGTAGTATTTTTGGTGAAGATGATGCTTTCGTAAATCGCAAGGTCTTGGCCGCTTTATCTGCGACCTTAAAGCCAATCTTGTGCGTCGGTGAATTACTCGCTGAACGTGAAGCGAATCAAACCATGGAAGTGGTCCGTCGTCAGCTCGAAGCTGGCTTAGCGGGAGTTCCTGCCGCGAAAGCGGAGAGCGTCATCATCGCTTACGAACCTGTCTGGGCAATTGGTACCGGCAAGACTGCTACTCCTGCGATGGCTCAAGAAGTTCACGCGTTCATTCGTAAGCTTCTCGCTCAACAATTTGGTGCCGACACCGCTGCCCGTATTTTAATTCTCTACGGCGGATCGATGAAGCCAGATAACGCAGACGCTTTATTGGCCGAACAAGATATTGACGGTGGATTAATTGGTGGCGCGGCCCTCGATGCTAAAAGCTTTACCGAGCTCGTGCGCATTGCGGCGAAGTCTTTAAGCCGATAAATCGTCAATTTTTGACCTAGAGACGATTAGCCCGACAGGGGTTAATCGTCTCTTTTTCTAATAGTGTTTACGGGCCAAATCGGCCCTCGTTTGGTGGTTTTTACAAAGATTTACCAATAGTTTTAACATAAACTGCTGAATATAAACATCTTACAAACTTATTATTGTTCAATTTACAGGTTATGAACAGGGTACTGACAGTAGATTGACTAAAATTACCCTCAAAATCGTTGAAAATTTCGGTTGCGAAGGGGGGTAGGTTTTGTGGCTCTATAGAACTTATTCATGAGCGAGAAAAGCACCTCTAGGCAAAACTTCCTAATCAAAGCTGGCACGACTGTCGCCTCTGTTTTGTCTCTTGGTTTTTTGTCTAAAGGAACTGGCTCAACTTCTGCTTCTTCTCGGAAAACATTCACCGTGTCTTCCACGCTTTCTGCCCAACCCGAAGGCCGCGCAGTAGCGCGAAACACTTCACGTTAATTTTATCGTTCGCTCCCGATGCGTAAACTTATTGAATTTCTTAATCGACCATCCGCTCGCGGTAATTTTTTCCGCCGTTCGATTAACAATCTCCCGTTTCAAATCCTGGTTTGTTTATTAGCGACCGGTGCGGTTGTCGTCGCGGCGATTAATGAATACGCCACGAATAAGTATTTGAATGTCGGTTACACGCCTGATCAACCCGTCGCTTTTGATCACTCCTTTCACGCTGGGCCTGATTCCGTTCTCGGACTTGACTGTCGTTATTGCCATAATTTCGTTGATCGTTCTGGTCACTCCAACGTGCCTACTTCCAGCACCTGTTGGAACTGTCACAGCCAAGTTAAGTCCGACAGTCCCGCGCTAGCCTTGATTCGTCGTAGCGTGGAAACTGGTGAAGCCGTTCGCTGGGTTAAAGTTCACAAAGCGCCCGACTACGTTTATTTCAATCACGCCGTGCACATCAATCGCGGTGTCAGTTGCGTGGAATGTCACGGTCGTATCGATCAACAAGTCGTGGTCGGTCAGCAAAAATCTTTGAACATGAGTTTCTGTTTAGATTGTCACCGCAATCCTGAACAATACCTCCGTCCGGTCGATAAAGTGACTGATTTGGCGTGGAAAGCTGAATCGCCTGAAGCGCAAGCCGCTCAGGGAACCAAGTTCGTACACGACTGGAAAGTTAACCCGCCCCAAAGCTGTTCTGGCTGCCACCGCTAAAATAAAATTTCTCAATGAGTAAGAAAGTTTTTCAACATCCTATTGCCCAAGAGGGCGAAACTACGGGACCTACCTACTGGCGTAGTCTCGATGAACGTAACAAGTCGCCCGAGTTCCGTACGCGTGCTGAACGTGAATTCTTGGACGATGCTGCAAATATCTCCAAAGTTGAACGTCGTGAATTCTTAATGTTGATGGGTGCCTCTTTCGGCTTAGCTGGCTTGGGCCTCGCCGGATGTCGCGAGCCACGTAACCATACTTTACCTTACAGCAAACAACCAGAGAACACGATTCCTGGCGTCGCTACTTATTACGCGAGTTCCTTCCCTGGTGAGTTAGCCAATCAGCCTTTGATTGTTGAAACCCATCAACATCGTCCGACCAAAGTTGAAGGAAATCCCAGCCACCGCGCCAGCGGTTCGGCTTCATCGAAATTTGCTCAAGCGAGTGTGCTTGATCTTTACGATCCTGAGCGTGCGCAAGCTTCCATCGGCTCCAGCGGTTCAATTATTTCTGTTTCTGAAGTTCGTGATTTAATTCGCAAACTCGCCGCCTCCGAAAAAGCCAATGGTGGTGCCGGCTTAGCATTCTTAGCTCGTCCTTCTTCTTCGCCAACACGCGCTGCATTAGTTGCCACGATAAAAGAAATTTTACCTCAAGCTCGTTTTGTTGAGTACACTCCCGTCGCACAAAATCGTGCTGAAGTCGCACTGGGTGCACGCATTTTACCCGACTATGCTCAAGCTCGTCGCATCTTAAGTCTCGATGCTGATTTCTTAGGCTCGGGTGATGGTGCCGTTGAAAATACACGCACTTATTCCAGTGGTCGTCGTGCGGATAACGCTGAAGAAGCGGATAAGATGACTCGTCTGTACGTAGTGGAGTCGACCTTCACGCTCACGGGTGCTGCGGCCGATCACCGTCTCCGCGCTTCCACCTCACATATTTCTGGTTTAGCCATTTTATTTGCTGCTGAAGTTCTCGCTCAAACGGGAAGTAAATCTGATGCTGCTGTTTTAACGTCGAAAGTTTCAGGTATTTCCGTTCCCGAAGTTTGGATTAAGGAATGTGTAGCTGATTTAGTGAGTGCTAAGGAAAAAGCACTCATCGTTGCTGGTGACCATCTTTCTGTTGATGCGCATCGTGCGGTTTACTTAGCGAACAAAGCCCTGAATGCTTCCATTCGCGTCGTTGAATCTAATGCATCCGCCTCGAATTCGATTGCTGAATTAGTTGTCCAACCTGCCAACACATTAATTATCTTAGGCGGTAATCCTGCTTACGATGCTCCGGCGGATGTCGATTTTGCTAAAGCAGTGAAGTCGGCTAAAAATGTTGTTCGTCTCGGTTATCATGGTCCAGCCTTTGACGAAACTTCTGCCTTAGTGAAATCAGTCGGCGGCACTGTCATTGCTGCCTCTCACTATTTAGAAAGCTGGTCCGACGGTCGCACGCTTGATGGTTCCTATGTGCCCGTGCAGCCCATGATTGAGCCACTTTTCCCCACACTTTCGGAACTCGATGTCTTAACTCCGTTTGCAGGAAAAAATCAAGAGCCCTACGCTTTGGTTCGCGAAACTTTTAATCGTCTCGCTAAAAATAATTCTGATACTGCCTTTGCTGCATGGTTAGCGGAAGGCGTTCTTACGGAAACAACGAGTGCTACGAAGAAAATTAAACTCGATGTAGATAGCGTCCAAAAATTTGCCGCTCCAGAATTGTCCTTCAGTTCACTCGAAGCACGTATTTTACCGAGCGTACATACGGGCGACGGATTATATGCGAATAACGGTTGGTTGGCCGAAGCACCCGATCCCATGTCCAAGACTTCATGGGAAAATATCATTCTCATCAGTCCGAAACTCGCCGCCAAACTTGATATCGAACCAACGGCTGGGGTAATCCAAAAGATCGGTGCGCTTAATCGAAACATCAATCAGATGGTCGATGGTAAGCTCATTGCTCACTACGCAAAATTAACGCTTAACGGCGTCAGCATTAAAGGACCTCTGTTTATTATGCCTGGTATGGCTGATTTCACTGTTGGTCTGCAATTAGGTTTTGGTCGTACGATTGCTGGACGCGTAGCCACCCGTGTCGCTGAGCGTTTACAAGGTAAAGTAGTCGGTAACGGATTTAACGTTTATCCTTTTGTTAATTCACAATCCTCAGCTGTTCGTACGGGCGTAAAATTAGAACTCACTGGTGAAAGTCTCCCTGTTTGTAACACCCAAGATCACTGGTCGATGGAAGGTCGCGATGTAGTTCGCGAAGGAAATGCTGAAGATTTACATCATAACGAAAATTTTGCGAAACTCGGAATCGATGGACACGCACCAGCGGTTTACGGAAAAGACGAAAATCTTTCTGCAGCTGAAAAAGCGGTGCTCACTCCGCGTGGAAATTCTGCGTATGAGCATCCTAATCACACCGTGGCTCCAAATGTCGCCGTTTGGAAGGGTCACGAAAGTGAATTCCCTGTTCAACAGCAGTGGGGCATGTCGATCGATTTAAATACCTGTACCGGTTGCAATGCTTGCGTGACTGCATGTCAGGCGGAAAATAATATTCCAGTGGTGGGACGTGACCAAGTGTTGAAGGGTCGTAACATGCATTGGATTCGCTTAGACCGTTACTTCTTTGACGGTCGTGATCAAGCAGGCACCGCGATTCCCGAAGATCCTCAAGTTACTTTCATGGGTGTTGCTTGTCAGCACTGCGAAACCGCACCTTGCGAAACAGTTTGTCCGGCCAACGCCACCGTGCACGACGATCAAGGCCTCAACACGATGGCTTACAATCGTTGTATCGGTACACGTTATTGCGCTAATAACTGTCCGTACAAAGTTCGTCGCTTCAACTTCCTCGATTACAATAAGCGCGAAGCTGGACACTACTACGAAGGACCTCTCGGACCTGCTAAATTACCTAAGGATCCTGCTGATCTTCCGCAGATGCAGAAGAATCCAGACGTCTCTGTGCGTATGCGCGGCGTGATGGAAAAATGCACTTATTGCGTACAACGTATTCAAGAAGCAAAAATCCAAGCCAAAGTTCGTGCGAAGGATTCGGCAAATCATCGCGTTGCGGATGGCACGATTCAAGTGGCTTGCCAACAAGCCTGCCCAGCGGAAGCGATTGAGTTCGGTGATATCACTGATCCTAATTCACGCGTCGCAAAAGCGAAAGCCTCCACACGCACTTACGGTGCTCTCACTTATTTAAATACTCGTCCACGCACGACTTACCAAGCGAAGTTACGCAACATCAATGCACGCATGCCTGGTGCAAATCGTGTTCCGCTCTCACGCAAGGAGATGGCTGGTCGAGAAGGGCAGAGTGGTCCGGAGCATGGTGCACCGGCTCATAAATCTGAAACACACACCAAGTAATTCTAAACGAATTTTTAATCCATGGCTCACGCCCCTGATCATTCTTCTGAACGTCCTGCGATACTCGATAAGGTAAATCCTGCCGAGTTACCACGTGCTAAACTTATCCTCAATGACCGCAGCTTTCATTGGATAACCGATAAAGTTTGCGGCATCGTCGAAGAGCCTACGCCTCTATGGTGGAAGGTTCTTTTTACGGTGGCACTCTTCGTCGCATCATTCACTGGTGCTGGTTTGCTTTATCTCGTTTCAACGGGAACAGGTACTTGGGGTCTGCGTTCACCCATCGGTTGGGGTTGGGCGATTGTTAACTTCGTTTTCTGGGTGGGTATCGGCCACGCGGGAACTTTAATTTCGGCAATTCTCTGTTTGCTCCGTCAAAAATGGCGTACGTCGATTAATCGTGCAGCTGAGGCGATGACTATCTTCGCCGTGATGTGTGCAGGTATTTTCCCGCTCTTCCACGTCGGTCGTGTTTGGTTTGCTTGGTGGCTCTTCCCGCTACCAAACCAAAATGGAATTTGGCCGCAGTTCCGCTCTCCTTTAGAGTGGGACGTATTCGCTGTTTCGACTTACTTCACGGTTTCGACTTTATTCTGGTACATGGGCATGGTGCCTGACTTCGGAACGATTCGCGATCGTGCGACTACTTGGTGGAGAAAAGCTTTTTACAGTGTCTTAGCGATGGGCTGGCGCGGCGGAAATCGTCAGTGGTCTAATATGGAAATGGCTTACCTGTTGCTCGCAGGTTTATCCACTCCGCTCGTTCTTTCCGTGCACACAATCGTTTCGTTCGACTTCGCTGTCTCGAACGTTCCTGGCTGGCACACGACCATCTTCCCACCTTACTTCGTGGCGGGTGCAATCTTCTCTGGTTTCGCGATGGTGCTAACGCTGATGCTTCCATTGCGTGCAATTTACCGTCTGCATGATGTGATCAATCAGTACCACATCGATAATATGTGTAAGATTATTTTAGCGACGGGTACGATGGTCGGTTACGCTTATGGTACCGAGTTCTTCATCGCCGCTTACTCAGGCAACTCTTACGAAAAGTTTGCGTTTATTAACCGTGCGTTTGGTCAATACGCATGGGCTTACTGGATCATGGTATCTTGTAACGTCATCACTCCTCAGCTTTTCTGGTTTAAGAAGATTCGCGAAAATCACTCCCTCGTTTGGATTATTTGCCTATTCGTGAACGTCGGTATGTGGTTCGAACGTTTCGTCATTACCGTGACCTCACTGGCGAATGATTACCTGCCATCGAGTTGGGGTTATTACAGTCCGACCATCGTGGATATCTTCACCTTCTTCGGTACCTTTGGTTTCTTCTCGGTGCTCTTCCTTCTCTTCGTGAGATTCTTCCCGCTTCTGCCAATGGCGGAGTTGAAGATGGTCTCACCTCACTCAGATATTCATAACCATTAATTTGACGTCACCAACCATGAATGAACGTAATGAAAGTATCCACGGTGTAGCTTGCACATTCCGCAAGCCTGCTGACGTCTATCACGCTGCTGAAAAAGTACGCGATGCGGGATGGAAATATTGGGACGTACACTCTGCTTATCCTATTCACGGTTTAGACCAAGCTATGGGTATGCCACGTTCCAAGGTGCCTCGTCTGACCTTATTAGGTGGTGTTACTGGTTTCATCACCGGTTGCTTACTCACTTGGTACATGAATTCGTATGACTACCCACTCGTTGTCGGTGGTAAGCCATTCTGGAGCCCCATTTTTCCATTCCCTGTAATGTATGAGTGCACGATTCTCTTCGCTGCTTTCGGCACATTCTTCGGACAGTTTATTTTAAATCGTCTCCCACAACATCATCATCCTTTATTCGATCTTCCGCAGTTTGCGCGTACATCGGATGACTCATTCATGATTGTTTTGGAAGCTCGTGATTCCAAATTCCATTTAGATGAATCCCGAAACTTCTTACTCTCTTTAGGGGGCCAAGAAATCACCGTTATTCGCGACTAATCCACCATGAGCCGCTACCTTACATTTCTCGCTATCGTTGTTGTTGCTGTGATTGGCTTCCTGGGTTTCCAAGGAAAGACCTCGAAGCAAACTCCGGTTTATCTTTTCGACGATATGGACTATCAGTCGAAGTATAAAGC
>CAIMFE010000040.1 GCA_903840235.1 uncultured Opitutia bacterium
ATCACGGTGCGCGATTTTATTTTGGCCTCACACGCGGCGGCTTGTGCGGTGACGACCGACAGCGAAAAACAAGGTGGCGTTTGTGTGATTGATATCGGAGCCGGCACGACGGACTGGGTTCTGTATTTCAAAGGACACATTTTATGCAGCGGATCCATTGCCGTAGGCGGTGAACATATCACGAATGATTTAAGCATCGCCTTACGCATCAGTCGCGAAACAGCCGAAGACTTGAAACAGCGTTTCGCTTCGGGTTTACACCGTGACCAAGACGTTAACCAAACCATTTGGAAAGACGGCGATAAGAGCGTGGGTGATCAGCAATTTAATCGTGGTACGATTACCCAAGTATCTTCACTGCGTTACCAAGAAATTTTATCTTTTGTCAGAAAAGATATCATCGTTCAGCTCGAACAAATTTTCAGCGGTCACGAAGTAAAGTTAGATCAAAACTTTATACCGTCGGGCGTTAGTTTAACCGGGGGTAGTGCCAATTTAGCGGATGCCGCGGAAGCCGCCCAAAATGTTTTTGGGGTTACGGCCCGCGTGGGTATACCGAAGTTTGATAACAGCTCTTTACAGAAATCCGAATACGCTGGTGTGGTTGGAATGATGATTGCAGCGCTCGAAGATGCTCCACCCGTGGTGCGTCGTCAAAAAGGCTTCATGGATATTCTCCGCGACCTGTTCCGATTCTAAGACATGTCCACGATGCCTTCAATTTTACTGGTCGGCCTGGGTGGTGCGGGTTGTGGCATGGTTAGCCGTATCGCTAAGAATCTTCCGTCCGTCGTCCGCGTGGCGTTGATTGATACCGATGCGAGTATTTTAAATACGACTGATGGTCAGGAAGCTTTTCAGATTGGTCGTCCACTCACGCGTGGGATGGGTACCGCCGGTGAAGTGGCTGTTGGACTAGCCGCGGTGGAAGCGGATGAACCCACACTTCGACGTCTATTTAATGGGTATTCCTTAGTCGTCATGGTCACTGGTCTCGGTGGTGGCATGGGCAGTGGCGGAGCCGCACCCTTGGCTAGTATCGCACTCGATGCAGGTGCGACGGTCTTATCATTTGCGACTATTCCTTTTTCACATGAAGGCGAGCGACGTAAACGTCAGGCCACTGAAGCCTTGGAAAAATTAGCGGTTAAATCTCACGGACTCGTCGTTGTTGAAAATGACCTACTCGCGTTGCAAGTCGCCGCTGATGCTTCGCTGTCCGCTGCTTTCTCCGCCGCGGATGAATGGATTGCCGGTTCGCTTCGTGCTTTAGCCAGTGTGTTTACTCCCGGTGCATTAGTGCCCGTGGATCCAGCGGCATTAAAAACAATTTTAGAAAAACCTGGTTCGCCAACGCTCTTTAGTTATGGAGTGGGAGAGGGCAGTGGTGCCGCTCTGATTGCGGCGAAGGCGGCTTGTGATTCCAGTTTAGCACACGGACCTGGAGCGATTACCAAAGTCGGCTCACTCTTCGTGCAGGTCACGGGTGGATTAAACATGTCGGCTACCGATGCGTTTGAAGCGGTTTCAATTATTCGCAAAAAATTTGGCGGAGAAAAAACAACTCTGCTCGGGGCGTGTGTTAAGCCTGAATTAGGAGATCGCGTTGAGGTGGCCGTCTTAGGTGCTTCGATGCCTGTGCCCAAGCCCGCAGCGAAGACGAAGAAAGGCGCCAAAGGGGCGGATATCAATCAACCCTTGTTTGTTTTTGCGACCGACGAATCTATTCGTCGCGGTATTTTTGGTAATACGCCTTTAACCTTTAGGGATGGGGAAGATGTCGATGTCCCCACCTATATTCGTCGGTCGGTGCGTTTGACCCCTGCGAGTTAACAAATACTCGCTTCGCGGTTGCGCCTCTGGCTCACTCCCTTACGTTAAAAAATCATGGCGTTTGATGTCACCAAAGTCCGTCAAGACTTCCCGATTCTGGGACGTACGATTAAT
>CAIMFE010000041.1 GCA_903840235.1 uncultured Opitutia bacterium
ATGCCATCCTCCGCAGTACTTGGCGTATTTCCAATAATGGAGATAATGTACGCAAAGATGAAGTTTCTATTACGCTCTCGATGAGCCTTTTCAATAAACAGGGACAAAAAGTTTTCTCCTCTGATTCTGGTTCAGCCGTGCTAATCAGTTTCTGGAGCGTGGCCAAAACCGCGACTGCCGTGAACAATGTTTTGGCAAAGTTGCCTGTCGTTACAGGGCCCGCTAAGTAAGCTGCTCGCGAGCCTTTAGTTTTAATTCGATCTCAGTTTTTAATTGAGATAGTTGAGGCATGTTTACGCCAGCGGCTTGCCCACGGCGGAGCGGTTCACCCCAAAGGCCTGTGACTTCTACCTCTCGTCCTTCTAGGTAATCGATCAAACTCGAAGGCCGGTAGGCACCCATCCCCGTCGTCACTTTCAATTGTCGCTCAATGTGCTCATCCTTGAAGGGCACCCCGCAGGCCGCTGCAGCCGCCTGTACTTCTTTCATTAGCTCAATCGCCCGCTCACGCAGTAAATCATTAGCCATAATTTTATCGGTGGTGATTCCACCTGCCGCGATGGCCAAACCATTAAAGGGGATATTCCAACAGAGTTTTTTCCATAAAACTGCGTCGAGTGACTGTTCGGACTGACAGTCAATTCCCGCTTCAGTAAATAAACTCACACATTGCTTTACCGACTCACTGGGCGGACCGTACGCTGAGGCCATGCGAACGTAGCCGGCATGTGTATTTTCTACAACGCCTGGGCTGAGACGATTAATACATACAAAACAAAGGCCTGCGACGATTCTCTCAGCAGGAATAATGGACGCAAAGGTCTCACAGTTTCCTATGCCATTTTGCAAAGTGAGCAGAACTGTATTTTGACCAATCAAAGATTTTATGAAATCGGGCAGGGTGTGATTAGCGGTCGATTTAGCGGCGATTACAATCAAATCGCAAACGCCTATCGCCGTGCAGTCTGGATAGGCTTTTTTGATCTTAACAATCTTATCCCCCTGGGCATCGCGCATGCACAATCCATTCTGATTAATGATTTCATAATCCCGTCGAGTCACGAAATAGACTTCATGACCCTTCAGAGCTAATAGCCCTCCATACCAGCCACCGACGGCTCCAGCTCCAACAATCGCAATTTTCATTTTGTATTCAGATTTCGACGAACCATCGAATGCACAATCGACTTACTTTGGGTCGGATAATCTAGAGTGTAATGCAGGCCTCTGCTTTCATGACGTTGCAACGCGCAATCAATAATTAGTTCCGCCACCTGAATGAGATTACGCAGTTCAAGTAAGCGAGGTTCCACTTTGAAGTTCCAATAATATTCGCGGACTTCTTCGCTCAGTGTACGGATACGTGTTTGTGCCCGTTTTAAGCGCTTAGTTGAACGCACGATGCCTACGTAGTCCCACATGGTTCGACGGAGCTCATCCCAATTGTGAGTTAAAACCACGCGTTCATCGGTGTCGCCCAATGCACCATCAACCCACGCGGGTAGAGTAAAGTTAGCCTCAACTTTATTTTTAATATCATTATCCGCTGCCGCCGCTCCGTCATGGGCTAATACTACTGCTTCGAGTAGTGAATTAGAGGCCAATCGGTTTGCACCGTGGAGTCCAGTGCTGGCCACTTCACCCACCGCATACAGTCCAGGCAGGGTAGTCCGACCACTGAGATCTGTGGTGACCCCACCGCACAGGTAGTGTGCCGCAGGAACTACTGGGATGTAATCTTTAGTTAAATCAAAACCAGCTTTGAGGCAGGTAGCATAAATATGCGGGAAGCGTTCAGCTAAATGTCCTTGGGCAACTTTGGTGATATCCAGCAAAACGTGTGGCGCACCATCACGCTTCATGACCGAGTCAATCGCCCGAGCAACCACATCGCGGGGTGCCAAATCTCCCAGAGGATGAAAATCTTTCATGAATGCTCGGCCATTCATGTCTCGTAAAATCGCACCTTCACCACGTACCGCTTCTGAAATCAGAGCGCGACTGCCATCCGATGACTTTAAGGCCGTGGGGTGGAATTGCACCATTTCCATATCGCGGATTTCAGCTCCAGCACGATAGGCCATCGCAATACCATCGCCCGTGGCGATATCCGGATTCGTCGTGAATTGATAGACCTGACCAATTCCACCGGTGGCTAAAACAACGACAGTCGCTGACAAAGTTTCAACCTTACCTTGTTGCGTATTCAAAACGTGAACTCCGACCACGCGATCTTCTAAAGTGTTCACACTTGAATTTTGAATTTTCGATAAAGTAATTAAATCGATAGCTAAATGATGTTCAAGAATTGTGATATTCTTTTGTAAATTTACTGCACGAATGAGTGCCGACTCGATGGCGCGGCCGGTCATATCGCGGGCGTGAAGTATTCTTCGTTTAGAGTGTCCGCCTTCCCGACCTAAATCCGGATTTCCATCGGCACCATTTTCAAATTTCACTCCCCACTCAATGAGTTCAGCAACGCGTGCAGGTCCCGATTCAATAATATGTTTTACGGCATTGAGTTCGCACAAGCCATCGCCCGCCGTGAGCGTGTCATTGACGTGACTCATGAAATCATCCGTCTTGTCAGTCACACAGGCGATCCCGCCTTGTGCCCAATTGGTGTTGGATTCGCTGCTGGTCTTCTTGGTTACCACCGCAACAGAACGGCCATAGCGGGCTAAATTGAGGGCGAAACTGAGCCCCCCAATGCCACTACCAATAATAATTGCGTCGAATTGCTTGGCCATTCGTGGAAAATCTACGGTTTACACGCCTATCAACAAGCGAGATTTGACGAAATGGTCACAATCTTCATTTAATCGACCCTGTGGAATACATTCTCATCGGCATTTGCGTCCTAATTACGGCTTTTTTCGTAATGGCTGAAATGGCCTTGGTTTCCTCCAATCGACGACGTCTGGCTAAATTAGCTGATAACGGAGATGCCGGTGCCCAAAAAGCACTTAACTTAATTACCGATCCTAATAAATTTCTTTCAACCGTTCAAATCGGGATGACCTTCGGGGGAATTATTGCCGCGATTTATGGTGGCCATCCTCTTGCGGAAAAACTGAGTCCTTGGCTCTCTCAATTATCCTGGAAGTGGGGCAGTGAGCATAGCCAAGTTTTAGCCGAAGGGATTGTTTCTTTTCTGATTGGAGCGATCACCGTTGTTTTTGCTGAAATCGTACCGAAGCGTTTAGCTTTAATTAAACCCGAGTCCATTGCCTCAGCTTTAGCTCGTCCGATGGCGTGGATCGCAACTCTGGCTTCACCTCTCGTCATGCTCTTAAGTGGTTGTGCAGATTTAATCTTACTCATGTTTGGACGTCGTCGTACGCAGGAAGACACGGTGTCAGAAGATGAGTTACGTATGATTGTCGATCAAGGTATGGCCTCAGGCGTACTCCATGCCTCTGAGCATCGCATGGTACATGGTGCATTATCTTTAGACTTAATCACAGCTGAACAATTAATGACACCGAGCAGCCGAGTGGTCTGGTTGAATTTAAATGACCCCGAAGAAATTAATTGGCGTAAAATTGTAGCCTCGGGACACACCTGGTTTCCCGTTTTTCGTGAATCATCCGACCGCCCGCTCGGAGTCGTTTCCGTCAAACGCCTATGGGCTAATTTATCACTGGTCGGGACCGCCGAAATCAAAGACCTGCTGACCGAAGCACCCACGGTGAATCTTAATATCACTGGTACCCAACTTTTAGCACGTTTTCGTAAGGATAAAATTCACCTCACACTTGTTGTTGATGAATTTGGACAAGTACGTGGAGTCGTTACATTAAACGACGTTCTTGAATCGGTCATGGGTGAACTTCCGAATGAAGGTTCGGCCATCAATCAGAACAAACCCGTGCGTAAGCGCGATGATGGTAGTTGGATTATCGATGCGATGATTTCACTCGAGGACTTTAGGGAAGCTACAGGGATCAAAGGAAAATTCCCCGATGAAGGGTCTCGTCGATTTACCACCATCTCCGGTTTTATTATGCGAAAACTCGGACGCATTCCCGTTGAAGGTGATCGGATCGATTGCCTGGGGCATATCTTTGAAGTGATGGACATGGATGGCCATCGCTTAGATAAAGTTTTAGTGATGCCCAAACTTAATAGTTAAAGACGCACCGGTAGCCCCTGTGACTTTAAATAGTCTTTGGCTTGGCGCACAGTGTACGTTCCAAAGTGAAAAATACTTGCAGCTAAGACCGCACTCGCACGGCCATTCTTAACCACGTCGGCAAGGTGCTCTAATTTACCCGCACCACCCGATGCAATCACGGGCAGTTCCACCATTTCCGCTACACGTAGACAGAGCGGAACATCATATCCCGCGGCCGTCCCATCAGCATCCATACTGGTTAATAAAATCTCTCCTGCACCGTAGTCCTGGATTTTCTTCGCCCAAGCGAGTACATCCATCCCAGTAGACTTTCTGCCCCCGTGCGTAAAAACCTCCCAGCGATCCTTGCCGACGCGTTTAGCATCAATGGCAACGACGATACACTGGCTGCCAAATTTCTTGGAAGCCTGTAAAATTAATTCCGGATTTTGTACGGCGGAGGTATTCAAAGAAACCTTATCGGCACCTGCATTAAGCATCGTTCGAATATCTTCGAGCGTACGTAATCCACCTCCAACGGTTAAGGGCATGAAAACTTGGTCAGCGGTACGTTCAACGACATCCACCATGGTCTTACGTCCATCGCTCGAAGCGGTGATATCTAAAAAAACTAATTCGTCGGCCCCTTGGGCTTCATAGGCAGCGGCAATCGCCACTGGGTCACCGGCATCGCGCAGTTCTTGGAATTTAATACCTTTAACGACACGTCCATCATGGACATCGAGACAGGGTATAATTCTCACAGAGAGCATAGTGATTAACTTTGATAAAATGAGTAAACTAGCAAAGAAATTCCAAACTAATTATTCCAGAATGATGGTGACCGGCCCATCATTACAGAGCGAAACTTGCATATCCGCACCAAAAACTCCGGTCGAAATCTTGGATCCCAATTGCGCTCTAAGGCCTTCTACGAAGGCGTCAAATAAGGGCTTAGCTACTTCGGGTTTCGCCGCATCATGAAAGGAGGGGCGATTGCCCTTAGCAAAATTAGCCAGCAAAGTGAATTGGCTAACCACCAAAATTTCTCCGCC
>CAIMFE010000042.1 GCA_903840235.1 uncultured Opitutia bacterium
ATTGGTCGGGTGGTGGATGCGTTGGACCGATTGGGTTTAGCGGATAATACTATTATCGTTTTTATCAGTGACCACGGATACCATTTAGGTGAGCACGGTCTCTGGATGAAGCAGACTTGTTTTGAAGAGGCGGCGAGAATTCCGCTTTTCATCGTAGATCCACGTGCAACTTCTAACGGCAAAGTCTCAAAGCGAACAATTGAATTGGTTGATTTGTACCCAACGCTGACCGACTTAGCGGGAGTGAAAGCACCGGCTGGACTCGAAGGTGTTAGTTTGCGTCCATTACTCGCGAATGCAGACGCTTCTTGGAATCGAGCTGCATACACACAAACTGTAACCAAAGGCAAAGAGAAGGTTCAGGGTTATAGTGTAAGGACTGAACGTTGGAGATTCACAGAGTGGCAATACGGGGAGAAGGGTGTGGAATTGTATGATCACGATAACGACCCGCAGGAGCTCAAGAACCTCGCCAAAGATCCAGCTTATAGTGCGGTGATTAGCGAATTAAAGGCACTTAGTAAGAAGATGCACCCCGAGATGGTTGTGCCCGGCAAAGCGCAAAAGAAGTTAGGCGAAGGCAAGAAGAGTGAGTGATAAACCAAAACTTGATTAAATCTTTTAGAATTTTATTAGTTCAGTATGTTAGCTGACCGATTACATATTGCTCGTGATGGAAAGGAAATTGGTCAGTTTACTGTCCAAGAAATCTCTGGTCTCATTGCGAGCGGTCAGCTGATGGAAACCGATTTCTTTTGGCGTCCCGGGATGACGGCTTGGAAGCCTCTTTATGATTTAGTAAATACAGAGAAGGTTTGGAAATTACCTTTTCCGCGTCCGGAAGAAAAATCCTCCAATTTATGGGATCAGATATTATCGCGTGAGAATAAACAGACGATGTTGGCGATGTTATGGGATAAATTAGCCGCGGCTCAGCAAGAGTGTCTGTTAACTGTCGCAGATATTGAGCAAATCAATCAGGCGACCCATTCAAATTTATATCGTCGTTGCGATAAAGAGTTAGAGGCATGGTATCTTTTGATGGTGCAGGCTTATTTAGAGGACCACCTTTTTACATCACAGGAAAAAACTAATTTAAATAATCTCATGTATAGTTTGGGGGTTAAGCAAGAGAGGGCGTACGAAATTCAAAAAGAAGTTTTTCTAGAGTATTATAAAAAAGCTTTTCAGGCCATTTTGAATGCGGCCGGCGAGTATTCAGAAAAAAGAGAAAAAATCAGAACGTTGGCGCAGAGTATTCCACTTCCTGCTAGCGTGATGGATCCTCTTAATACGATTATTTGGGGTGAAGTCTTAACTCAAGAATTGAAGTATTTGTGTGAGACAGTTGACGGGGAATCGATCATCTCTCCTGAAAACGTTAAAGTCTTTAATCAATTTACAACGGATCTCGATTTGCATCTACCGAATTACCCAGCGATTCAGGCTGCATTCAGTCGGGCTCAGAAATACTACACGCTGATGAAAGGCGAACTCACGCCTATTGAATGCGGTTTTGAATTAGGGCGTGAGGTTTGCTACTGGATGCAACCCGTGAATTTATTACAAGTAAAACGCACAGTGGTTCGCCGTAATTACGGTGGTTTTTCTTCGAGTATTAAAATTTTTGGTAGTTTGCGTTATCGCGTCGGGAGTTTCGATGTGCAGCGCGAGACCAAAGACCAGTTGACTAAAATAGATAGCGGGACGGCGATTTTTACCGATCAACGCGTGATTTTTAATGGCGAGTTTAAGAACCTTAACTTTAAGCATTCTAAAATCCTCGATATCAAAGAATATAATAACGGTATCGAAATAGGCAAAGACTCGGGCGGGGACGTGTTCTTTAATTTCGACCAGGGGGCAGGGGATGCGACCGTACTACTGAAACGCCTGGTTAGGGAAAGTAAGACCTGAGTAGCTAAGCTTTCGGAAGCTTCAGTTCTTTGAGCGTAAACTGTCCGACCTCATTAACGAGAACGACGAAAAGTTGGGTATTCTTGCTTTGGGCGAGGGCGATCATCGTGGGCCATTTCGATTGCTCGACACCGGCGATAACCAGCACTGGTTCAGCAAAACCCGTGAGATCCGTCGGTTCTTCGATGGCCGTCCCTTTATGATCTATATCAAAATTATGATTAAGCCAGCGCCCCAGTTCTTTAGCCAAGCCACGCATATCCGATTTACCTAATTCCACTTTACGTTGGTCGACGAGTGACCAGAGGGGGAGTGCAAAATTATGTTGCATGTGAGGAAGGTTACGAAGTGGTGAAAATCAATTTTAGGGTTTGCCCAAGTCTCAGCATCAGTGGCACATTATTTGTATGACGGCAACTCCAGAGCACATTGAGAACGTCCACCTTCTTATTGAGAAGCGTGACTTCCAGGGAATCCGTCAATTGTTAGTCAGTTTACCGCATGCGGACGCTGCCGATTTGCTAGAGCATTTGGATCCCGTGGAGATGGCAGTGAGTTTCCGTTTATTGCCCAAGACGGTCGCCGCAGAGATTTTCGAATATATTGATTTAAATCACCAAGAAGATTTAATCCGTGCGTTGGGGGAGAAGGATGCGGCGTCGATTTTAAATGCGATGTCGGATGACGACCGCACAGCCTTCCTCGAAGAATGTCCGGAGCATGCAGTTAGCTTATTAAGTTTGCTCGACCCCGCGCAGCAAAGAGTTGCGCTACAACTTTTAGGTTATCCCGAGAACAGTGTGGGTCGAATGATGACAACGAAGTTTGTTTCGATTCGTCAGAATTGGACCATTCAGCAGGCCCTTGATTATGTTAAAGAACGGGCGAAGGATGTTTATTACGTGCACGTGGTTTGTTCGGTTGATGAGGCGGGAAAACTCTTAGGCGTGCACCGTATTCGCGATATCTTTACCGCTGATGCTGCCTCAAAGGTATCGGACTTACCTGCGGCCCCTCCCATTTATTTGAAGGTAACGGATTCGCAGGCCGATGCGGTTAAATTATTCCGCAAACACTCGCGCACGATTATTCCCGTGGTGAACGCCGAGATGACGGTTTTAGGTATTGTGACGGTCGATGACGTTTTAGAGACAGCCAGTGAAGAAGCTGCCAAAGACATCGCGTTTTTGGGTGCAGTAGAAGTACCCGAAGAGCCACTCTTAGATACACCCTTAAGACAGCTTATTCGCCAACGTGCTGGTTGGCTTGTGATTTTATTTATTGGGGAAATGTTCACCGCGACAGCGATGGGATTCTTTGAAGGTGAAATTCAGAAGGCCGTAGTTTTATCTTTATTCTTACCCCTGATTATTTCATCGGGTGGTAATTCTGGATCACAAGCCTCGGCATTAGTCATTCGCGCGATGGCTTTGGCCGAAGTTAATTTAAAAGATTGGTTCAAGGTCTTCCGTCGAGAAATTACGAGTGGTTTGGGGCTCGGAGTTATTTTAGGTTCAATTGGCTTTGCCCGAATCACCATCTGGCATTTCTTCTTCCCTAATCTTTGTGGTAGTACACCAGGTTACGGTGAACATTGGTTTTTACTCGCACTTGTTATTTTCTTCTCGCTGATTGGAGTGGTCTTATGGGGAAGTTTATCGGGTGCGATGTTACCGTTTATTTTACGACGACTTGGATTCGATCCGGCAAAAGCCGCCGCACCTTTCGTCGCCACCATTGTCGACGTTACTGGATTGATTATCTACTTCCTCATTGCGGGGCTTATTTTCCTCCCGCATATCAAAGGATAAATTACTGCTTAATTAATTCCGATGTCGCTGGTACGTCGGAAATAATTTGATCGGGGTCGGGTCCGACTCCGATATATCTTAAATTAGGTAAGGTCCTTAAGGTATGTCCGCGTGAGGCGAGGCGAACCATTTCGGACATGGTAAATGATATATAGCGACGAGCCTCAGTTGGAAGTTGTGCCCAGGAGCGGACTTTGGAGATATCAGATTTCCAACCTGGTAGAGTAGCGTAGATAGGGGCGAGCGAGCGACGGACGGCGTCATTACGAGGTACGCCTAGATGAATTTTTCCAGCGCTGTCGCGGTAGCCTGTACAAAGTTGTAAATCGCCACCGGTCCATTCTCCGTGAGGGGAAAGGGCATCGAGCTTGTTCAATACTAAGTCATCGAAACCACCGTAGCGCAGGGTATCGGCTTTTTCTACGAGGTCGGACCACCCGACCATGCGTTGACGTCCGGTGCTGGTACCAAATTCTAATTTAGCGAGGGCACGTTGGAGAGGGTGTGACTCTTCCATCTTCGTGATAAAGACGTGTGTGCCCACCTTGGTGTCGTAAGCCTTGCAACAACCCACCGTGTGAATCGCTTGAACGGGAATACCGGCCGATTGAAAGAACTCGGGAGTGTAAGTGTGTGAGGCGGTAACGTTAGGAGCGAAGCCGGCGCGCTTATCGAGCCAGTAGGCTTGTCCAAATTCACCGATGATGCGACGATCTGCTGAGAGGTCGGATAAAATACGTTCACGAACATCGCCAATCGTGTGGGCGAGTTTTGAACCTGCTTCCCAATAAGCGGCTAAAACGGATTCGTGATTAAAGGTGAAAGGCTTGGATCCGGCGAAACGAGTGAAGTCAAATTCAGCGGCGGTGAAAACTCCGGCATCAATCGCACCCTTATTAGCACGTAGTTCGGCTTCGGTCAGTTTGGTGAAAAGAGCAGACCATTTTTCTGAGCTGAGTTTGCAGACATTTTGGACAATGTCGGCAGCGCGGTTGAGTCGAGCCGAGAGACGTTTGGCGTAGTCAGATTTATTTCCGAGAAACTCCGAGTAGTGAATTTGCATTTGACCGACTTCATCAGCGTAGGCGGGTGTGATTCCGCGACCCGTGGAACCACGTGCTTCTTGTCCGAGAACATTAACTCGATAATCTTCCCAGGCGAGATCGAGAATGCGGTGCGATATGTCGCTCACCATGCACCGCTCATCGATAAGTAGGCGTGAGAGAACAGGGTAGCCAAGTTTTTCGACCGGGAGGGCTTCCCAGAGGGCCTTACGTGGATCAGCGACGACGCCGGAGCCCAATGCGAGGCAACCGACGTCGTGTTCAGCAACGCCACCCGGTAAAAGATTTAATTTAAGACCTGCGACCGTGTGACCAGAGTTTGCGCCGCCGTTAACTTTTAGAACGGTACCGACAACATCACGACGGCCGGTTAGGTGTTGCAGTTCGCGAACGATTTCAGGGATGACACGACCCTTGCCCTCGTCGCCCATACTGATGCCGACGTCGGCAATGAGGAGGCTTTTAAAGGGAGTCAGAGACATGGCAGCAGGAAGGAGAAAAAAGGAGTATTCTCCTGCTTAGCAAAAAATACAAAACAAAATTAGGATGCAGGGCCTTTTTGGTTTTCGTAGAACGTATTAATTTTCTTCGAAACATCACGATATCCGGAATCGGCCATGTAAATCGCTTTAAATTCTTCCATCGCTTCTTTAGTGTGACCCATTTTCTCAAAGGCACTCGCTAGTTCGTAAATCACTTCTTTCTTAAGATCATTCATCACCTGTAATTCGGATTTAGCTAAGTTGAATTGATCGACAGCTAAATCGAATTTGGAACTAGCCATGAAAGCTTTGCCGATGGCGAGAATCGACGCTTGGCGGAATTTTGGATTACGTTGTGCGTATTGTAATTGTTGAATCGATTCGTCGAGGCGACCGGCATTGAGGAGTAAGTTACCGTATTCAAAGCGGAATGAGTAGTCGTTCGGGTAACGTTCCACGAGACTCGCGGTAGTTTGTAGTTTGTAGGCGATAAGTTCTGCATCGTTCTTGGCCAGTTCGGCAACGGCGGCAGTGTCGGCCGGATTTGCCTGAACTTTTTCTGCAAGAAGTTTGGAAGCCTTTTCAAAGCGTTGAGTGATAAGGCTGATTTCCTGACTTTCGAGAGAAGAGTCTTGTTTGCCGAGTGTGGTAAGACGTCCGCGTTGTAACCAAGCGATGGCGCTATCGAGATCTCCCGCAGCGATGAATTGACGAACGATATCGCGGTAAAGATCGAGGCTGTCGGGTTGAGCTTGGATTTTAACAGCGAGTGCAGCGGCTTGTTCGATTGCGGTACCAGCATCGGTAACCGTACGAGCAGACTGTTCGAGGCGAAGAGCTTCGTCTTTGTCTTTAAGTTTGGATTGGAAGTCGCCTTTGTCTTCCCAATTTCCTTTGCGCATTGTTTTGCTAACAGACGCTTTACGCACGGCTTCTTGGAGGTCGCCGTTTCCTGGGAAAAGTTTCAAACCTGCATCAGCCGCATTCAGGGCAGCGTCGTAATCATGTGCGATGATCCAGGTGTTAGCTAGGTCGATAAAGTGCTGAACATTTTTGGCGTCGACCTGTGTGAGTTCTTCGTAGGCGAAAGCAGCGAGCTCAGGGAAGTCGAGTTTGAGTGCAGCCGCCGCGAGTAATTTGTTGGCACCGATATCACCAGGTTTTTTGGCGAAGGTATCTTCGGCGGCTTTGATAGCAGCGAGAGGATTTTTTTCTGCTACCTTGTCGGGGTTGCCTCCGAGTAGTCCATCGAACATCCCTTTTTTAACTCCGAGAATTGCTTTTTGAGAACGGCGGAGTGAGCGGCGTACTTCTAAGCAACCTGGGTTACTCGACAATATGCTGGAAAGAATTTCCATGGCGTATTGAGGGTTGGTCTTGAGCTGTTGATCGGCGGCAGCGATTTGCTTCTGCAGACGAGGATCAAGTTCAGTAATAGCTACTTTTTTCATTTAGGGGTTATAAATAGACGTTCGAAAAGTGAGGCTAGGCGGGCGATTGGTCAATCCCTTCGACGTAAAAAACGTAGGTGGCGACGGAGGGCGGGGCGGAGTGGTTCGGCGATGATTTTCCCCGCACAGCTCATTTTTCCGCAAGTACAGGGGTTTAAAAGGCTTTCCGACAACGAAAAGCCGTAATCAAAGGTTATTTCATCACCCGGTAGAATGTGAGATAACGCACGGAGGTTGGCGAACGCCTCGGTTTCATTCATCACCAGTTCAGCGTTGGGCTCACACGAGTGGTTGGCTGAACGAGCAGGATTTTGGATATCGGATCCGTCGAGCCAGAGTCCGGGTTTAATTTCTAAAATATAAGTCGCGGCCGACTCCGAAGATTTCACCGGTCGAGAGGTAAGAACTTTTCCCAAGTAGGGTGCGAGGACTTCGCCTGGCGAAAAGGCACGGGTGGCGAAGAGACCTTGACCCGAAATGGCTGAGGGGCGTGTGGCGACGTCCCAACTACTCATATTTCGGATTTGAGATCGCGCGTCATGAGTGCGGTGACTCCGGCACGAGCATCGAGA
>CAIMFE010000043.1 GCA_903840235.1 uncultured Opitutia bacterium
GTATTTCTTTGATCCAAAGCACCAAGATATTTTTGCGGCTGCGGAAAAACTTTCGAAAGAGAATTCGGGCATCGATGAAATCACGGTCACGGATCGCCTGCGTCGCGAAGGCTTACTCGAGTCGGCCGGTGGAGCTACTTATATCAATGAACTCACGGGTTTAGTCGCGTCTACCGCGCACGCTCCACACTGGTTACAAATCGTCCGCGAGAAACATTTTCTACGTTGTTTGATTTCGACCGCGGTCACGACCGTGGAGAAAGCACATGCGCATTCGGATGACATTCAGCGCTTACTCGAAGATGTAGAGCAGGCCTTTTTCAAAATCAGTGAAGACCGTGTGTCGGACTCAGCGGTTAAAATTGATAAGCCGATTGATGAAGCGATGGAGATGGTACAACGCATCATTCGTGATGGTCGTTCGGTGCAGGGTATTCCTTCGGGATTCGTTGAATTAGACCAATTAACTTTCGGTTTCCAGGGTGGCCAAATGGTCATCGTCGCAGCCCGTCCAGGTATGGGTAAAACGTCGATTGCCCTTAATTTCATTGAGGCCGCGTTGTTCCCCAAGCCCAACTCGAATAAGGCTCCGGCCAACGTTTTATTGTTCTCGTTAGAAATGCCTGCGCGCGAATTGGCGCTGCGTTTATTATGCTCACGCGCTCGCGTGAACATGCAGAAGTTGCGTTCGGCGCATCCCGATCACCAGACTCAAGTCGACTTAGTCACCGCGGCCAATGAGTACCGTGGTCTACCTCTCACGGTGGATGATAATGGCGGACAAACGATTCTAGAAATCCGCGCTAAGTGCCGCCGCATGCATGCCCAACGCAAATTAGATTTAATCGTTATCGACTACATTCAGCTGATTAATGGGTTGGATTCGTCGTTACCTCGTGAACAACAAATTGCCGAAGTCTCCCGCAGTATTAAGGCGATGGCGAAAGAGTTTAATGTTCCGGTGATCGCACTCGCTCAGCTCAATCGTAAGTCCGAAGACGAAGGCCGTCAGCCTAAGATGTCGGACCTTCGCGAATCGGGCTCGATCGAGCAAGATGCTGATATTGTCATGATCATTTCGCGGCAGTCGGCCTCGCAAAGCAAGGCCGCCGGAGAAGGGGATGCGGAAACGTCGGACGGTTCGGGCTGTTACCATCGACAGTTAATTGTCGCTAAAAACCGAAATGGTCCTACGCACGACATTAACTTGCAATGGAATCCAGGCTTAACACGCTTCGATACACCTGCCCGTGAAACATCCCGTGATGAATGAAACCAAAGTCCGCCGTAGCTTCTTAAAGGCTGCGTGCTTCACTCTCGCCCTTGCACCGGGAATTTTACTCGGCCAAAGCGTCGAGACGATGAACGACCCGGTCATTCGTTCCGTCCGCGTGAAGTCACAAGGGGATGCTGTTTCCGAACAATATGTTTTGGGTTATGTTTCACTCCGTGCCGGACAGCCCTTTAATAAAGATGCCGCGGCGAATACGGTTCGTGCTTTATATAGTACAGGAAAATTTGACCAAGTTTCGGTTGTTCCTGAATTAGATGTCACCAATGGACAGGTTGATTTAGTGGTTAAGGTCGAGCCTCGTCCTATCATTGCTAAATTTGAATACATCGGTGGCGATGGTATGTTCGACAAAGAAAGCGATGATCGTTACGCCGATGGATTAAGACTCGGTGAGCCTTTAGACAAAGCGGCCCTCCGTCGCGCCGAAGTAAAACTCCAAAAAGAAATCCGTAAAAAACGTCCGTTCACCACGGTGGATGCTCAGACCTACAAAGTCCCAGGCGGCGTCTGCGTTTCTTATGTGATTCGCGAAAGTGCCGACTTACGGGTGGATAATATCACCATCGAAGGCGCGAAACAACTTTCCCAAAATGAAGTCATCGAAGGCGCTGAACTGAAAGCTTCGAATTGGCGCTGGTGGAAATTTTCTTGGCTCTTGAGCAATGGTCGACTCGACCCCGAGGATTACAAAAAAGATGTTAACGCGATTATCGATTTTTACCGTTCGCGCGGATTTCTGGATGTAATAGTCGAAGAAAAAGACCCAGAAAAAGCCTGCAAAATTAAGAATTTAGAAAAATCCAAAGATGGGCAAAGTGCCAAGGGCTGGATTGATATTGTTTATAAAGTGATCGAAGGCCGTCGCTACACCGTGGGTGATGTTTCCATTTCGGGAAATAAATTAGCGGAAACGAATAAAGCATTTACCAACGAGTCCCTTCAAAGAATCATCGTCGAACCTTCCCTCCGTCGCGGTGCGTATAAGAGTGAGGTTGATCACTTTATTAAAGGAGAAGCTTTTTCCGACGCCGCGTTGAGTACCGCTGCAGAAAAAATTAAA
>CAIMFE010000044.1 GCA_903840235.1 uncultured Opitutia bacterium
AAATAAATCTCCAAATAAATCAATTTCAGGCTTCCAAAACCCCTGTGAATAACCTTTCTCAACCATCCCCCCTTTCATGAGTAGCCAAGTTAGCCATCTTTCCCTTTGGGAAACAGTCAAAAACGAACTAAGAACACTGTTCTCAGCAACGGACTACGATACTTGGATCGGATCATTAAACGCAGTCTCGATTAAAGACGGTAGCACTTTAGTTTTAGAAGCGCCAACCGTATTAACCGAAGCTTGGGTTAACAGTAACTACACAGACGTTATCCGTCGTCAGCTCACCTTGGTCGCTGGTCGCAATATGGATTTCCAATTATCGGCTTCGTCTTCATCTCAGTCTAAAGAAAAATTTACCGAGGTCGCACCTCTCCGTCAGAGCAATCGTCAAAGCGCCAACTCAGCTGCGCCTGCGATCAAATCGACCAACACCTTTGCGAACTTTATCGTCGGACCAGAAAACGAAATGGCCCACGGTGCAGCCTTAGCGGTTTCGAAGGAGCCAGGTTCTAATTATAATCCTCTTTTCATTTACGGACAAACCGGACTCGGAAAAACTCACTTGATGCACGCCATCGCCCACTCGGTTTATGAAAATAACCCACGTGCGAAAATTGCCTACATCTCCTCCGAGACATTTACCAACGAGTTCATTCAAGCCTTACAGACTAACACTATCTCGAATTTCCGCCGTCGCTACCGCGAGCTCGATGTTCTTTTGATTGATGATATCCACTTCTTGGCCGGTAAAGACACCACCCAAGAGGAGTTTTTCCACACCTTTAACGAGCTGCACAATAACCATAAACAAGTGGTTTTAACCAGCGATCGTCCTGCTTCGGAAATCGCTAAGCTTTCTGAACGTCTCGTTTCACGTTTCCAATGGGGCATGGTGGCATCCATCCAGGCTCCTGGTCTGGAAACCCGTACCGCTATCCTCAGTAAAAAAGCGGCCGCGCGTGGTTTAGAGCTCTCCCCAGAAATTGCTGAGTTCGTGGCATCACGCATCGCTCGCAATGTTCGTAATCTTGAAGGTGCCGTCACCCGTATCTTCGGTCTAACTGGAATGACTCGTAAGCCTCTCGAGCTGGCTCAAGTTGAAAAACTTTTACATGATATTTTAGTTGAAGAATCCAGCCACACTCTGACTGCGGAAATGATTCAACGTAAAGTTGCTGAACATTATCGTATTCAGTTATCGGACATGACTTCTAAACGTCGCATGCAGAATATCGCATTCCCACGTCAGGTTGCGATGTACCTTTCGACGCAGCTGACGAACATGTCACTCGTTTCGATTGGCCAAGTTTTCGGTGGTCGCGATCATGGTACCGTCATTCATGCCCGTAAGACCGTGGTAAATCAGATGGAAGTGGACGCCAACGTGCGTCGTACCGTCGAGTATTTACGCGCACAATTAGCGATTAACCAGGTCTAATCTGCCGCAGTTAGGACTAGTTGGGCATTTGCGAATCGGCTTCGCAATGTCTTGCCACATCAATGAATCCGCCTTCACTGGTGGTGTTCTTTGTATTTCTTTCCCAGGGGAGTCTGTTGCAGACTGAGATTAGGCTTTAAGCCTTAAACCCTTGTACCTGATGCGCCATGCGCCGTAGGAAGTGGATTATTAAACCTCTTTTTATCGGCTATTGGTATCTGAACTTTTAAAACACAACTATGGTAACCGATAAAACCTCTCCCTTTCCTAAATCTAACCGCATTTGGGTCGAAGGCTCACGTCCTGACATTCAAGTGCCGATGCGCGAAGTTACGCTCGCTGATACTCGTCGACCCGATGGCAAATTAACGCCGAACGAGTCATTAAGAATTTATGATACATCCGGACCATGGGGCGATCCCTCGTTCCACAAGGATGTAGAATTAGGTCTGCCTCCCGTGCGTCTTAATTGGATTTTAGAACGTGGTGACGTCGAAGCTGTCGCCGGACGTGAATTAAAACCAGAAGACGATGGCTATCTCTCATGGAAGCATGCGGAGACTGCACAACGTGCCACTTCGCGTAATCGAATGGTGCAGTTCAATCGAGCTGACCGTAAAGTATATAAAGGAAAACCTGGAGAACGCCCAACCCAGTTGGCGTACGCGAAGAAGGGTATCATCACGCCCGAGATGGAATATATCGCGATTCGCGAAAACATGAAACTCCAGGAAGCAAAGGCAGCGACGGCGTATCCGCGTCATGCTTTAGGTTTCCAACAT
>CAIMFE010000045.1 GCA_903840235.1 uncultured Opitutia bacterium
AAGATGCCTTCCACTTTTCCTTTTACGAAAGGATAGGCGATTTCACCGAACGGCCAGAGCGGAAGTTTATAAAGAACTTCGTCATCCATGCGCGTCTTACCACCTTCATCGGCAAAAGTATGCGTGTGGAACCAAACCGCGTAAGGACCTTTGAGTTGTTGATCAGCAAAAGCGTAGGGCGGATCCCAGTGCGTAATGCGTGTGCGCCATCCAAAAGGAATGCCGCTCATTTTAATTTTATAATCAATCAACGCTCCGCGTTCCATGATGATGGGGAGCGGGGTTAAGATTTTAAATTGTAATTCGGGAGGAGTGATCGCCTCGAGATTTTCTGCTTTGGAGAAAAATTCGAAGACCTTCTCAATCGGTAAAGGTAAAGTCGTGCTCTCGAAGTGACGGTGCACTCCGGTGGGGAGAGACATCGGCCGGGCGAGGTGGTCGCGGCGGTGGGCTTTAATAACTTCACTATAATCAGTCACAGGTATACGTTATTTAGGGGTCAGAGTGGCAAGGCGAGTCTGTTCTGTCAAGGGATGGGAAGCGGAAATGGGCTTGCCCAACGGGCGAGACTGGTTTGCCTTAAAAGTCATCCACGGCTCCCCATGTCCTCCCCCCGCTCACGTAGTAAGACCAACGGTGCCTTCGGCAACCGCAGCCCTCGCCCGATTCAACGCGATTTCAGTGCACCCGCTCCGGTCCAAAAGGAAAAAACTCCTCGCACTCTCACGATTGCCGACAAGTTAGCTACTTTCAGTCAGCCTATTCTCGAACAGGCAGGCAATAACCGTACGGCCGCTAAGGGCGCCATGAACGTCGCTATTTTAATTTGGAATGCTTCGATTGGTGGAGAAGAGAAAATCAAGGAAGCGAAAGGTAAACTGAATGCCCTTCCCGGATCTTCAGCTGAACAGGTCGATGAATTGGTCACCACCATGATTGCACGCAAAGAAGAACTCTACCCTGGTGAGAATGCGCTCATCACTAATTTCGTCTTAAAATTCAATCACCGTACGGGTGCGACCTTCAATGTATCGGCCGTGAATGTTAATCCGGAAGGTCTTTCGAATACGGATTTAAGCGATATTATTAAGCCGAGCCTATAATCTTCACTTTACCGTTTGCGGTGAAGGAGATTTTAAGTGAACTTTCTTGCATGGACTCACTCGTCCTTCGCAACGGGCTCATCATCAATGAAGGTAAACGCTTTCATGCTGATATTCTTGTTCGAAATGGAAAAATCGAACGTATCGGACAGATTCCCGCCGATATTAAAGCCGACCGCGAAATCGATCTCGGCGGTAAACTAGTTTTACCAGGTCTGATCGACGACCAAGTTCATTTTAGAGAACCGGGATTAACCCATAAAGCTACTATTGAGAGCGAAGCACGCGCGGCTGTTGCCGGCGGAGTCACTTCGTTCATGGAAATGCCCAACACCAATCCTCCAGCGACGACGATTGAAGAATTAGAATTAAAATACACACGCGCCGCCCAAGTCTCTGTGGCCAACTATTCTTTTTTCTTCGGAGGAACGAATACTAATCTAGAAATTTTGAAGAGGGTCGATGCCACTAAAGTCTGTGGTGTTAAAGTTTTCATGGGCTCATCGACGGGCGATATGTTGGTCGACCAAGCCACGACACTCGAAGGCATTTTCAAACACTCACCTACCCTCATCGCAACGCACTGTGAAGATACGCCGATGATTAAGGCAGCTGAAGCGGTGGCTAAATCAAAATGGGGCGAAGATGTTCCAGCGAGTGAGCATCCAATTATTCGTAATGCAGACGCTTGTTATGCTTCGTCATCACTCGCGGTGAGTTTAGCTAAGAAACACGGGGCTCGACTGCACGTCCTACACATCACCACCGCCAAGGA
>CAIMFE010000046.1 GCA_903840235.1 uncultured Opitutia bacterium
AGTTAATTCAGTCCGCCGAAGTACGTCTCCCCCTCTGTGAGATGTCCGAGGCGAATCGTAAACTTGTCGAAGCCACCGCCGACGCTTATAAATCTTCCATCCGATGAGCCACTCCCTCCAAATCTTATTGAATGGCGCCAAGGGTCGCATGGGCCAAGCCATCACCGCGATTGCTAGCAGCGAGAACGCCAACGTGTTTGCCGGACTCGATCAAGGTGACGATTTAAAGAAGTCGATTGGTAATGCCGATGTAGTCATCGATTTTTCATTTCACTCCGTAACCCTCGGCGTAGCTAAAATTTGTGCGGAACACAAAAAGCCTTTAATCATCGGCACCACTGGTCACACCGCTGAAGAAAAAAAGCAAATCACCGAAGCCATCAAAGGCATTCCGGTGGTATGGGCTGGAAATTATTCCGTGGGTGTTACCCTTCTTAACGCTTTAGTTCGTCAAGCCGCTCGCGCGTTAAGCCAAGCGGGCCGCTGGGACATTGAAGTCACCGAGATGCATCACCGTCTTAAAAAAGATTCACCGAGCGGAACCGCTGAAACCTTACTTAAAATTTTATTAGAAGAGCGCAAACTTGCGGCTGATGCTTTAAAGCACGGACGTGAAGGCCAAGTCGGTGAACGTCCTCTCGGCGAAATCGGAGTTCACGCCATCCGCGGTGGTGACGTCGTAGGCGATCACACTGTTATGTTCGCCGCGGAAGGTGAACGCATTGAGTTAACGCACAAAGCTGCGAACCGTGAAATATTTGCACGTGGAGCTGTCAGAGCCGCCCATTGGGTTAAAGGCAAGTCAGCCGGCCTCTACTCCATGGAAGACGTCCTAGGGTTGAAGTAATTGAGTTGAGGGGACACGTGGGCAAGGTGACAAGTTGGCAAGGGGTAGTGCATGGACGCGACGCAGTCGCGCCCCTACCTTCCTAATAATGTAAATGCATCTCCCCTTGCCAACGTGCCCACGTGCCAGCTTGTCCCCTGAACTTTTACGCCTTCTCAATCTTCTTATAGCCAACAACGAGCAAGACGACGAATGCAGCCAAAAGGGATAAAAATCTCATCAAGTCGGCTAATTGCGACCAGTAATTAATATAGCCGTCGGTAATCGAAAAAATTCCACCGATCATCAAGCCTGAGCCGATAGATTGAACTCTTGAAAATGCACCAATCAGAATGGCGACCAGACCCATGGGGACGGCAACTAAGTAGAGATGTTTTTCAAATTGTTCCTGGGCAGACTCCCTGGCTTTTTCTTTTTGGTTCTTTTCCTCAGGAGTAGCTCGTTTATTAAACTCTTCCTGCTTGTAGTAACTTTCCGATTTAGGTGCGGGAGTAAAAGTACTGACGCCGTAATGAATCATCATCGGAAAAATGATGGCGAGACCGAAACCGAGAGCTAATTTTTTGGCGAGCATGGGGATATGTCGGGGTTAATATCTAAAGTTTTAATCCCCTATAATAAATTTACCAGAAAAACTTTCTGCAACATCTCCCCTTGTCACCGTGTCACCTTGCCAGCTTGTCCCCTCGCGTGCACCGCACGCGTCCCTTGTCACCTTGCCAGCATGTCCCCTGATTTCAACGTCCCAACGCCGCCTTCACCAATTGATCTGCGGTAGCACCTGAACCGAGTTTCAACACAGCTGCACGGACAGATTTATCGGCATCAACCGCCTTGTTACCTAGCGCAATCAGCGCAGCGACTGCATCGGACACCGCAGAAGGTTGGACGCTGGATGGTAGACCTGCACCCACTGATGATGACCCTAAATCTGCGCCCACTTTATCGCGAAGTTCGATGACTAAGCGCTCGGCAGTTTTTTTACCGATACCTGGGCACTGAGATAAAAGAGCCACATCTCCTCGGGTAATTGCATCGCGCAGTACGGGCAAGGAAAGGCGACTTAAAATTGTGAGCGCTAATTTCGGACCCACGCCGGAAACTTTTTCGACGAGTAGACGGAAAAAATCACGCTCTTCCGGAACGGCGAATCCATACAGCGCTTGGCCGTCTTCACGGAAGGCATGATGGATTAATAAAAATATTTCTGAACCTACTTTGGGTAAGCGTTCCGCCGTAGTGACGGGAATATTTACTTCATAGCCCACGCCCGCAGATTCAATAACAACGCGAAGCACAGAGGCTTCAATTAATTTGCCGCGGAGGGAAACTATCATGAGTACAGATTAAGTAATAATGATTAGGACCGAACTTCGAGAATAAAACCTTTTAAATAACGACTTTCCGGGAAATTTAAGAGAATCGGGTGATCGGAGGGTTGAGAGACGCGATCGATCAGTATGGCCTGGCGACGTGCATCGCGAGCGGCTGATTCTATTACGTCGAAATACATTTCATCCGAGATGCGATGCGAGCAAGAGTAGGTCGCTAAGATACCATTGGGTGATAACAAACGCAGAGCTCTTAAATTAAGTTCTTTGTAACCGCGCATGGCTCCGTCGACGGACTCCTTACTGCGGGCGAATGGTGGAGGGTCTAAGATAATCAAATCGAAGGTCACCTCGCGATTCGCACCAAACCAATCAAACACATTGGCGACTTCGAATTTCGCATTGAGGCCATTTCGTTCAGCAGCCAACTGAGCGGCTTTAATAGCATCTTCCGACGAATCCAAGCCCAGCACGGATAAGGCTCCGGCTTTCGCACAGGCTAAGCCAAATCCACCTTGATTACAAAAGGCATCCAGCACGCGACGGCCTTTCGCTAATTGAGCGATGCGTGCATGCTGTTCGATTTGGTCGAGATACATTCCTGTTTTCTGACCGCCCATTAAATCAACACGCACTTCGATATCTCCTATCTTCATCCAGCACGGTTCAAGCGGATTGCCCGAGGCGGTGGTAATGCTATTATCTAAGCCTTCAAGTTTTCGAACCGAGGCATCATTGCGAATCACGATTTCACGGGGCTGCAACTCGCGCTTCAAACAGTCGATAATTTGAGGCAAGCGTTGATCGATACCAAAAGTGAGAGCCTGCACGGAAAGTAAATCGTTGTAGCGATCCACGACCAAGCCTGGTAAATTATCCGCCTCCGACCAAATCAGCCGACAGAAAGGTTTGTTATTACGACGGCGAATCGCTGTCACAATCAGTTCATCGAGCAACGGGCCATCCAAAGAAACTAATCGGTGGGAATAACGACGCCACGCAATCTGCGACTTAGTGCTCCAAAGTCCTGAGCCGAGACTTTGGCCTTTAAGATCAAGGAGTTCTACACAGTCACCTGACTTAGGTAATGGACCATTGGAAATAATTTCCCCAATGAATGTCCAAGGGTGACCAAAAAGAACGCGAGCCGGAGGGCCCGCTTTGAGACGAAGAGTTTGAAGCATTTTAATTTACAGCTCTGAGTTTGGGCGTGATCCACAAAATAGTGAGTGCGACCGGCAACCAAGCGGCAACCACGGGCGGCAGTGCCCCACTGTCACCAAAAGCATTACAAATTGCCGATATAAAATAGAATAATAGGAAGAGACCAAAGACTTTGGCCACGCCGACCATCGGACTCACTCGACCGCCCACCACTGAAAAGGGAATCGCCACAGCAATGACAACTAAACAGATGGCCGGTGCAGCGAGAATGGAGTGATAGCGCATCGCATAGGCAGCATTACGTCCACCCGCATTGCTACCCGTTTGATCGACAAATCGATTCACTTCGCGGAACGACAAAGTATCCGGATCACGTTTTGCAAAAAGCATTACCTCTGGGTCTTCATCATAATCGGGAATATTTAATTCCTTAAAACGTGGCTGCGACAAAAGAGAACCCGTTTCAGCATTAAATTTCAGGTCGCGACCTTCTTTAAAAATCCAGACCCACTGATTATTTATTTTCTTAAATTCTGCGAAGTCGGCCTTGATACTACGAACGCGACGGCCCTTTTCATCAAACGAATCTATGGACACTTCAAAGGCCTGACCGGTAGTTAAACCTAAGCGTGTAATCAGCCAAAACCGACGCTTCTTGGTATTTTCAAATGAAACGAAGTCGGACTGGCTCGAAGGTAATACGGTTACATCCTTAGCACGCAGGGCGTTAAACTGTTCACGTTCGAGGAGGCTATTCTGTGCTTCGATAACATCAGGCACCAACACGGCGTTAAGCAAAATAAGTAACGCGGTAAAAAATCCGCCGACCCACCAAAGCGGTGCGGTGATTCTCGAGATACCTACGCCCGCCGCACGCAATGCAGCGAGTTCCTGATTACGATTCATCGACGTCAAAACAAACACCACGGAGACCATGAGTGAAATCGGTACAATCGTCGAAATTCGGATCACGATGCTATAAAAGAAATATATAAGTATATTTAAAAAAGAGGTTTTCAGATTAATGAATTCAGGAATCCAATTATAGGCTTCGGATATAATGAGAATTCCGCAAAAACTCGCAAAGCAGAGGCTGAAAACCTTGGCCCATTCCGAGAGAATATAACGATCGAGTAAACGCACCGCCATCGATGTCACCAGAGTCGCCCCAGCCAGCAATCCCAAAGGTTGTCGATGGGAGGGGCTACGGGGCTGCAAATCCACAACTCCAGGCCAACAAACCGTCTAATTATTCAATTAATATCATTTTTTAGTGTTTTCCCCTTGCCCCCGAACACTCCAAGCCTTTTCTCCACCTTTCCACTTCTTACGGACATGACCCAGCACAACAGTTTCAAATCAAGCGCCAGTTCAGCTGGTGCCAAACGTAATGTACTCAAACGCTTCGAGCGCGTTGAGTTACTCAAGAAACGCGGTGCCTTAAAGGACATCAAACGCGTTACCAAACTTCCTAAGACCAAACCAGAAGCTTAAGTCCGGGTCGCACCCTTTTGCGAAAAGCCCGCCTGGACATTCCAAGCGGGCTTTTTTGTTTTAAGACCAAAACCCACGCTCGCCTAGCCCTCCCCTTTTTCTCATCTTTCATTTAATACCTTCGGCGCATGCAAAACCCTGGATCCAAATACCGTCCCTTCCAAACGGTGCGTTTAGAAAAACGCCAATGGCCCGACGCCTCTATCACGCACGCGCCTCGCTGGTGCTCAGTCGATTTGCGCGACGGTAATCAGGCTTTAGCGATTCCGATGAACGTCTCTGAAAAGTTAGAGATGTTTAAAATGTTGTGCGATATCGGCTTTAAAGAAATCGAAATTGGATTCCCCTCCGCTTCCGACACCGAATTCGCCTTCACGCGTGAATTAATCGAAAAGAAATTAATTCCTGACGATGTTTCCGTACAGGTATTAGTTCAGGCACGTGAACATTTAATCCGTCGAACCATCGAGTCCTTAAAAGGCGCCCGTCGTGCCATCGTTCACCTTTACACCCCGACCAATCCCGCCCAACGCGAAATCGTTTTCGGTTTATCCAAAGAAAAAGTCCTGGAGATGGCTGTAGCCGGCACTCAGTTGGTCCGCGAGTTAACGGACGCCTTACCTGATACGGATTGGCAATTTGAGTTTAGCCCTGAAACCTTCGTCTTAACGGAGGCCGAATACGCCTTAGAGGTCTGCGAAGCCGTCTCGAAAGCTTGGGGTGCCACTGCCGAAAGAAAAATCATTTTAAACTTACCGCTTACTGTTGAAGCCGGCACACCGAATACTCACGCCGATCAAATTGAATGGTTCTGCACTCATTTGAAAAATCGTGCGAGTGCGGTGATTTCATTACACACCCACAACGACCGCGGAACGGGCGTCGCTGCGACCGAATTAGGTTTAATGGCAGGCGCTGATCGTGTCGAAGGTACCTTGTTTGGTAATGGCGAACGCACGGGCAACTTAGACATCGTTACGGTTGCACTGAACATGTTCTCGCATGGTATTAATCCGGAATTAAACTTTAAAAACTTACCGCAGATTCGCGAAATCTACGAACGCTGCACCCGCATGAGCGTACACGAACGTCACCCCTACGCGGGCGATTTAGTTTTCACCGCATTTTCTGGCTCACACCAAGATGCGATTAAAAAAGGGATGGACCGTCGTAATAAAGATGGCGGACACAGCGCTTGGCAGGTCCCCTACCTCACGATTGACCCAATGGATATTGGTCGATCTTACGAAGCCATCATTCGTATTAACTCTCAAAGTGGTAAAGGTGGAGTCGCCTATATCTTAGACCGTGAATTTGGTTTTGATTTACCCAAGTTGATGCACCCGGAAGTGGGAAATAATATCGGACAATATGCCGATAGCTTAAGCCGCGAATTAACGCCTAAAGAAATTCATGAAAAATTTCGCTTAGAATTCGTAAATGTTTCTCAGCCTCTTGAATTAATCGATTTCAACACGCAGTCCACCAGCAAGGAATCGGTGAAGTGCACCGCGGAAGTAAAATACCGTGGAGAAAAAATGAGCATTGAAGGCCAAGGTAATGGTCCGATCAGCGCCTTGGTTCACGCCATTGCCAATAAAGGTTGGGCCAAGTTCACCTTACGCGATTACCGCTCACACGCTTTGTCATCGGGCGAAGAATCTTCGGCGGCTGCCTATGTTTCCTTGCAGTCCGATAGCGGCAAAACCGTTTGGGGCTGCGGCGTAGATCCTAATATTGAAATTGCTGGCCTCAAGGCCTTGGTCAGCGCCGTCAATCGACTCTCTTAAAAAAATGACTGAAAAATTTAAAGTTATCTCCGTTGAGCAATTACAGAGCCTCAATCTGACTGATAAAATCTTTGTCGATGTCAGATCACCTGCCGAATACCGCAGCGTGCGTGTTCAAGGCGCAGTAAATTTGCCTTTAAATACCATCACTTGCGCTGACGTCCAAAAACTCATTGGTGATAAACAAAATCCGGCCATTATTTTACTCTGTGCTAAAGGTGGCCGAGCAAGAAAAGCAGCGGAAATTCTTCAAGCGGGCTCATTTAATCTTCTCGTCGTAGAAGGTGGAACGAATGCCTGTGTTGAGGCGAATCTCCCGATTGAAAAAGGTGGAGAGGCTGTAATTTCTATTGAGCGACAAGTACGTATCGGCGCGGGGAGCTTAGTCTGCCTAGGCATAGCGCTCGGATATTTCGTGAATCCTAATTTTTATTTTCTCAGTGCTTTTATTGGTGCCGGACTTATTTTTGCTGGGGTCACTGACTGGTGCGGAATGGGACTCCTCATCGCCCGCGCCCCTTGGAATAAATAAACTATGAGCGGAATCATTAATAATCCACTGTCCGGCTTCTTGCGATCGCCCGACCGCGATGAGGTGATGCAGTTCATCAAGAGATTAAGGCCCTATACAACAGAACACCCGCTTATACGTGTTGGCCCGAATTTCGACGGCGGCTATCTTTTACCCGATGACTTAGTGGACGTTAAGTCGTGCTATTCACCGGGTGTGGGAGGGTCTTCAAACTTCGAATTAGGTTTAGCCCAAAGGGGCATTCATTCGTTTATGGCCGATGCATCGGTAAACGGTCCAGCAGCCTCACACCCACTATTTTCCTTCGAAAAGAAATTCTTAGGTACGGAAGATTTTGGTGATTATACAACCTTAGCCAGTTGGATAAAGCGTCACACGCCGACCGATCATAATCTCATTCTACAAATGGACATTGAGGGCAGCGAGTACCCCGTAATAGACTCAACGCCGGAAGAAGTCTTTAGTAGATTCAGGATAATGAATATAGAGTTTCATCATTTTCACCTTCTGTGGGATCGGAAAAGCTTGGATAATTTGAATATTTTTTTTGATAAACTTCTCCAAAACTTTACAATCGTTCACCTCCATCCCAATAACTACGAAGTTGGCTTCGTGAAAGATGGCATTACGATACCGCCAGTTTTAGAAATCACTTTTTTGAGAAATGACCGAATTAAACAAAAGAGTCCTGCCCAAGTTTTTCCACACGCTCTTGACGTAGATAACGCTCCGCATCTTACCACTTTTACCTTACCCTCTGAGTGGTATAAGGATTAAAAACTATTTTCCCAATTCTTCGGAGCGATTCTTAGCAGCTAATAAGGCGGCCTTAATCGTTTCGCGGAATTGATTCTTAGCTAGAGCGTCTAAGCCCGCTTTGGTCGTTCCACCGGGCGAGGTGACTTGATTGCGTAAAGTTTCAGGCGTCTCTTGGGTCGACTGCAATAAGGCGAGTGAACCCAAGAATGTCTGTCTCACGAGCAACTGTGCTTGGACAGGCGTAAATCCAAGTTCAACGGCCGCTTCTTCATAAGCCGAAATGGTTTCAAAGAAAAATCCAGGGCCACTGCCGGAGACAGCAGTCACCGCATCGAACATATTTTCAGGGATTTCTAAAGTCATCCCTAAGCCATCACAAATGGCTGACACAATCGCCCTATCACTGGTGGTAAGAGTTTTTGCGGAGCAAAGCGCGGTCACACCCTTACCAATCGCTCCAGGTGTATTTGGCATTGTTCGTACAACATTTCGGGATGAATTAAAAAATTGTGTGAGTGTCGCCAAACGCGTTCCCGCTAAAACCGATAAGACTAATTTATCTTTTGCTAATTTCCCATAGGACTCATTGAGCATCGGAAATTGTTGGGGCTTGCAGGCGACCACAACGGCATCCGCACCAGCAAATAAATCTTCCGCACTGGTGGCAATGATTACGCCCGTTTCCTTGGCTAAATCTTTTGCTGAATGATTGGCACCGCCGATAATCTTGATATCGCTAGGCACACAGGCACCCGAACGGATGAGGCCACGCACAATAGCCCCAGCCATACGCCCGGCACCGATGAATGAAAGTTTTGCCATGGATTTAATTAAAGTGAACGAATTGCTGAATCCAATGTAGCACAGGCTTGGTCAATGTCGACCCCTTCGTGAGCGGTGGATAAAAAGGCCGTCTCATAAGGCGAAGGCGCTAAATACACGCCATGATCCAAGGCATAACGAAATACCTTACGATAAAGGTCACCGTTCGACGCAATTGCTTGGTCGTAATTCGTAACCACCTCGGGATTGAAAAATAATGAGAACATCGAACCCACTTGCGGAACGTGCAGTGGAATTCCTTTGGCCTTCGCCGCAGACAATAAGGTATCGCGAACTTTTATACCGAGATGATCTAATCTTTGGTAGGGATTTTCGCGTTTTAATTTTCTGACTGCCGCCAAACCAGCCGCCATAGCGAGCGGATTTCCACTAAGTGTACCAGCTTGATAAACCGGACCCAGTGGCGCGAGTTTATCCATAATCTCTGCCTTGCCACCGAAAGCTCCGACCGGAAGTCCGCCACCAATAATTTTTCCTAAGCAAACTAAGTCAGGTACCACGTTATGTAATCCCTGAGTACCTGCTAATGAAAGACGGAAGCCAGTCATCACTTCATCAAAAATTAATACGGCACCGTGTTTAGTACAAAGATTTCGCAGGCCTTCGAGAAAACCTTTATGCGGTAAAATTAATCCAACGTTCGCAGGATAAGGCTCTAAAATAACTCCAGCGATGGCGCCTGGATTCGCCTCAAAGAGTTTTTCTACATCGGGTAAATTATTATATTCAGCCACCAAGGTATCCGCCGCTGTACCCTTCGTCACACCTGCTGAATCAGGATTTCCTTGGGTGAGCGCCCCCGAGCCTGCTTTCACTAAAAGTGAATCGACGTGACCGTGATAACATCCAGAGAATTTAATAATCTTTTCACGACCCGTATAACCGCGAGCCAAGCGAATGGCAGACATCGTAGCCTCAGTTCCACTGTTCGTCATGCGTACTTTTTTAACCGCCGGTACACATTCTAAAATCAGTTTAGCCATTTCAACTTCCAGAGGATTAGGCGTACCAAAACTTGTTCCGGCATTGAGAGCCTCCTGAATAGCGCTGCGGATTTCAGGATCATTATGTCCATGA
>CAIMFE010000047.1 GCA_903840235.1 uncultured Opitutia bacterium
CTGGTGGCTCGGAAAGAATTTCGGCAAGCGTGTAGAAAATAAACCTGACGGATGGTTATTCAAAAAGAAATATATCGAGGAAGCAGACATACACTTTAAGGAAAACGGCTCACTCTCCTTAGTCATTGCGCGCTTCATTCCCATCATGCGTACCTTTGTACCTTTTGTGGCAGGTATGGCGCATATGCCAGGTATCAAATTTTTAAAATGGAACGTCGTTGGTGCTATAATCTGGATAACCTCACTCGTTGGAATCGGACACTTCATCGGCCAAACTGAATTCGCCGACAGCCTGCATAAAGTAATTATCTTAGTCATCGTCATTTCTTTCCTACCTTTAGCTTGGAAAATAATGCGTCGCCTGCTTAAGCCTGGAACACAGGAACCCAAAGCTTAAATACGGTTCCGGTCTTACCCGTGGACTCGACAATAATGTCTCCACGGTGATCCCGTAAAATTCGTTTAACAATTGCTAGGCCCAGTCCCGTACCATCTTCACGACTGGTAAAGAAGGACTCGAAAATTTTGTTCTGAATTTGTTGAGGAATACCACTACCCGTATCTGCAATCGTGATGACGACCATTTTCCCCTGTGACGAGGGATCGATTCCTACCTTGATGTTTAAGTTACCACCTGACGGCATGGCTTGAATCGCATTGAGAATTAAATTTAAGAAAACTTGCTGAATCTGACCAGGGTTTCCTTCCACCAACGGCAAATTGTCTTCGACGATAACTTTAGCAACGACTCCAGCCTGCTGAAACTTGAGGCGAATAAGCATGACGGCACTCTGAGCCGCTTCGCCGAGGTTAATTGACTTAAAAGCACCAGACTGCGCTTTGCTCATACCCAAAACGCGTGAGACCACGCCTTCCATGTGTATCACCTTTTCACGCATCACACCGATGTCCTCAAATCGAGGATCAGTCGCGGATATTCCTTGTCCTAAAGTATCACATAATAATTTTAATACCGTAAGCGGATTACGAATTTCGTGAGCAACCTCAGCAGAAAGTAAACCCAATGCCGTTAAGCGTTCACTGCGACGGAGTCCTTCTTCCACCGTAAAGACCTTGGCATACAGTCGGGAATTCTGAATGGAAGATGCACCGAAAGAGGCCAAGGCGGTCACTAAATGTTTATCATCATCAGAAAACCGATATGCACCCATCGCGATACAAACTAAAATTCCAAACGTATCATCTTCATATTTTACCGGTACCGCGAGAAGTGACGATGCCGCGACTGGGTTAATGAGCTTCGAAAATAAATGTTCTTCAGATTTTCCGATGATCGGTACAACTAAGGCGCGACTACGGTTAATCGCTGTGCCAATGGAACTCTGATTTAATTCAAGTTTCTCGTTAAACGCACTACCCTCTAAATTACCTTCAACTCGTTTAAGTTTAAGCTGGTTATCGATGAACTTGTAATAGGCCACAACTCGAGCACCCAACAAGGCTTTGGTATGTCTCACTAAGTCTAAGGAAATCCCTGGTTCATCTCTTTCGCGGGCCAGAGCCTGTGCCGCCGAAACGAGCGATTCTAACTGAGCTGCTTTGGAACGGAGCTGACGTAAGAGCCAGATTCGTCCGACTGCTTTGGATGCTTCGTTAGTGAGCAGCGATAAAAACGCCACGTCAGCATCGGTAAAAGCATTCACGCGATCAGCATCACAATTTACGACACCAATCACATTACCCATCAGTTCCATCGGCACAGCTAATTCACAAAGCACACTGCTGCGTAATTCTACGTAACGATTATCTTTTCGTACGTCAGGAACCAATAAAGGCTTGGCGTGCAATGCGACCCAGCCGGTGATACCCTGTCCTGCTGGTAAAACTTTGTCGTGCGATTTTTCGTCGAGTCCATTGCTCACTTCAATTCGCAACGTCCCCGTGCTGGGCTCCAACAAAGAAATCGAAGCACTCGTAGCACCTAAGGTGCGCACGACTTCAGATAAAATAAAATTGAGCGCTTCGCGAGGATCCTCGGTCGCATTCACAAAAGCGCCTACTCGATATAAACAATCGAGAACGCGTGCGTCGTTGGGTCGGTCCGGTGAAGGATTTTGGCTGCTCATCTTACAGCGAATGATCCATGTCCAACGCAGGCGCGTCCACGGTGGTTTCTCCAACCACTTTTGCGGGCACACCGGCTACGGTGGTATGGGGTGCGACATCTTTTAAAACAACCGAACCAGCACCGATTTTAGCACCTTCGCCGATGGTGATGTTACCAAGAATTTTAGAGCCTGCGCTGATTAATACACCCGAGTGAATTTTTGGATGTCGATCGCCACGAGCTTTACCGGTTCCACCCAAAGTAACTTCGTGAAGAATCGAAACATTGTCACCAACGACCGCGGTCTCACCGGCGATAAAGCCTGTGGCATGATCCAATAAAATTCCTACGCCGAAACGAGCCGCTGGATGAATATCCACGGCGAGGTGTTCCGACATTAAAGACTGCAGGTACATCGCTAAATCTTTGCGACCGGACTTCCACAAGTAATGAGAAATGCGATGCAGTGAAATAGCATGGAAACCTTTATACCATAAATAAGGTACCAAGGCATGTTCAGTCGCCGGGTCGCGCTCGAGAATCGCCTTAATGTCCATGCGCATCTGCGAAACGATTTCGGGATCAGCTTGCAGCGCTTCTGCTAAAGCTAGCACCACAACCGCTGAATCTTTTCCCGTCAGAGACAGTCGATCCACCAGACGATGGACAATGCCATCGGCAAAATTTTTGCGCTCTAAGACGTAACGTTTTAATAAGGGACTTAAAGCGGCCTCGCTTTGACTGATCTGTTCAGCCCGGGCACGCAGCTCCTCCCAGAGGGAAGCCTCGGTTGCGCATACGACCGCGATGTTCTTGGCATTAGCCATAATCAAGTAATTCGCCTCTTTTGCCCCGTTTGGCAATCCACGAGTAAATAAAATCCTAAAACTGCCCCAGAACTAAGTCATAAAGAGCACTTGGCCTTACAGTTGCGGAGTAGAATACTAACTTAAACCCGCAGCCCGAAGAATATTCGCATGCACCTGCTCATTTCGTAAATACGGAGTGAAGAGCGAAGCCCCCGGTCCGTAAGCACAGAATTCAACCATTTCGGCGGTGTGGTTCCCACTCGTCCACCCCGCTGCCGTATACGATGGGAGTATTTTCTGAAGAGATTCTACATCCGAAATTGAATTCAAATCATCTTTTTTGAAATTAAGATTTGTGACACGGACCACTAAATCGCGGAACGCCGTAACCGATTTTATACTTTCAGATTCAGCGAACAGTCGCTCGAGTGACATCGTGAACTCACCCAAACGTAAGAAGTTTTTATTGGTATCAAAATAAGTCGGAACGACTGTCTCAAAATTATCATTACCTACGCCATTAATCTGCATTCCGCCCGTACCGTGGTCGGTTGTAATAATCAGTAAAGTGTCGGGGTTCTTCTCGATAAAACTCAGCACCGTCGCAATGGTCTCATCAAAAGCCAATTGCTCTAGAATAATCGCCGCCGCGTCATTCGCATGTCCCGCGTGATCCACGCGTCCGCCTTCAATCATCAGGAAAAAACCCTCGGAGCCCTGTGACAATTGCTCCAATGCTACTTGTGACATTTCCTTCAAGGTTGGAGTGAATGCTTTCAGCTCAGGCGTATTAATACGATCAATCTCAAAGGGAAAATATTTCTCGGCAAATAATCCGAGTAATGGCTGACGTTCTTTAACCGCCAAAAGGTCTTCACGATTCTGGACAATTTTATATCCAAACTTCTGATATGCATTTTTAAGATTATTATCAAAATGCGTCCAGCCACCCCCGAGAATCACATCCACACCGCGTTCTAAATATTGCTGAGCAATTTCGGACTGTAATTTACGCGCTGGCAGATTTGCCACAAAGCCCGCAGGTGTCGCATGCGTAGCGGTCGCAGTCGTAACCAATCCGGTCAACTTTCGCGCTGCTTTCATTTTCTGCAACAGGGTCACTGGCTTCCGACCATCAGGAGTGATATTGATAACTCCGTTTTCAATTCGTTCACCAATGCCCCAGCAACTCGCCGCGGCAGCCGAATCAGTAACCAAACCAGTCGTTGAGTAAGTTTCACAAAGCGATCTGACCGCGGGTAGGTCTTGATAGATTTTCATCCATTGGCTGCTTCTATTTTCTTTTAATTTTAAAAACTGTTGGGTCGCACAAAGAGTTCCTAAACCCATACCGTCACTCACCATAAAAATAATATTTTTAGCCGAACCGATTCCCGCATTAGCTTTACTCTCACGCGGACTAGCACCCAACGCAGGTACGGCCGCAGCACCTAAAACAATACTACCGGCCCCGGCAAATTTTAGGAAATCGCGACGTGAGGTCGTGCGGTTTTTAGACATATTTTAAATCAAATGAATTAAACACACTCTGCAATCCGTGAAGAGTGACATTTCAGCGTCGGACAAGCAAGACTACGCACCGTGTGCGCCTGAAGATGGACTAGGTGAAGCGGGTGCAGCCACTACAGCTTTCAGGCGACGTTCGGCAATTTCCGCAGTTACCAAGGAGATAAACTCTTCAAAGGTGCGATTGCCCTCGAATGACTTATCCGCACGAGAGCGAATATTTACCAAGCCAGCTTCTTTTTCTTTGGCACCGACGACTAACATGTGTGGCACCTTGGTGAGTTCGGCACGACGGATCTTGGCACCCAGTTTATCGGACGATCCATCAACCGAGCAGCGAATATTTAATTCGGTTAATTTCTTACCGAGTTCTTCGCAATAAGGATTCATATCATCGTTCAAGGAAATGATACGTACCTGTTCAGGAGCCAACCAGGTTGGGAAGTCGCCCGCGAAGTGTTCAATTAAAATACCGACGAATCTTTCCATCGATCCAAACGGCGCACGGTGAATCATTACCGGACGGTGCGGTTTGTTGTCAGGACCAATGAATGAAAGTTCAAATCTTTCAGGTAAATTGAAATCCACTTGGACGGTGCCCAACTGCCACTCCCGGCCGATGACGTCGCGAACGACGAAGTCGATCTTAGGTCCATAAAATGCGGCTTCTCCTGCCTCTTCAGTAAAACTAACTCCGAGTGTGGCGGCGGCGGCACGACAAGCGGCTTCTGCCTTATCCCAATTTTCAGTCGAGCCTGTATATTTATTGGAGTCAGGATTTCTTAAACCAACGCGAACGCGATAATCGTTAAGACCGAGAGTCTTGAGGACAATCTTTACCAATTCGAGACAGCCCTGAACTTCTTGTCCGACCTGATCTTCAGTACAGAAAAGGTGTCCATCATCTTGCGTAAATCCACGGACCCGCGTCATACCATTAAGTTCACCGGATTGTTCCCAGCGATAGACGGTACCGAACTCAGCTAAACGAACTGGCAAATCGCGATAGGAGTGAGGCTGAGAAGCAAAAATTCTGATGTGGTGCGGACAGTTCATCGGCTTCAGTAAGAAACCCTGAATAACACCCTGCTCGAGTCGGTTAGTGAGTTCACCACATCCACAACCTTCTTTTGATAACATCTCCATCGCTTCGCGTTCCACGAGCGGTGGGAACTGGGCGTCTTTGTAGTAGGGGAAGTGTCCGGAAGTACGGTATAAATCTAAATTACCAATATGCGGTGTGAATACCTGCTTATATCCGGTGCGAAATAATTGTTCCGAAATAAAATTCTGGAGTTCTTGACGAACAACCGCGCCATTAGGTGTCCAAAGAATAAGCCCCTGCCCTACTTTTTCATCGATGTGGAAAAGTTTTAATTCTTTGCCGAGTTTTCGGTGATCGCGTTTCTTGGCTTCTTCGGCACGCGCGAGAGATTGTTCTAGCTCATCCTTGGTCGCAAATGCGGTACCGTAAATTCGTTGTAACTGTTTATTTTTCTCGTTACCGCGATGATAAGCACCGGCGATATTTAAAAGTTTGAATGCTTTGACCTGCGAAGAATAACGCACGTGAGTGCCCGCACATAAGTCCATGAACTCACCATTTTTATAAAAGGAAATTTTTTCGCCTTCAGGGATGTCGGCCAGACGTCCGAGTTTATAAAGATTTTGTCCACGTTCCTTAATGATAACTTCTGCTTCTTCACGACTGCACTCCATCCGTTCGAATTTCTGATTCTCTTTCGAGATACGTTTCATCTCTTCTTCGATTTTAATTAGGTCTTCGGCGGTGAAGGCGTGATCCAAATCAAAATCGTAATAAAAACCATTATCCGTGGGCGGCCCGATATCGAGTTGTGCCTGGGGAAATAATCTTAAAACAGCTGCGCCGAGCATGTGAGCGGCTGAGTGACGAATCTCCTCTAAGGGAGTCATAGGTGTACGTGTAGACATACGAAAAAGGTTACCCCATTCGCTAGGGTCTCTTCGACCCAAGCGCAAGAATGGACACGCCTCCCTTGCCAATATTTGAGATATTACGCCTTATTCCTTAACAATTTCGTAGGTCATCGTCACCACCACGCGAATCGTTTTCTCAATAGAACTGGTATCGATGGAACTGTAGTCGCTGTCACCGACGGAGTCTTTGGCTTGAATAGAAAACGCACCCTGTGACGCATCGATCAATGTGCCTATCTTACTACCCGAACCTGAAACTAAAACATCAGCACGAGCGCGTGCATTTTTTGATGCAATCAAGAGTAGTTCTTTTTTCGAATCATCTACGTTGATAAGTTTATAAGCCAACTGTCTACGGTCTACTTCAACGTCATTTTCAAAAACAAAATCTTCACGCGAAAGTTTATCAACTAAATCAACGTTGGCTGAGGTAATTTTAAAACGCTGAAAATAAACAAAATCAGGGACTAATCCTCGTGCATATTTGTCATATTCAATCGCTGCGGTTGTCTTGGCATTAGCTGGCTCCAAACGAATTTGTTCAATGGCCTCGATATTAATTTCGTCGGGTTTAAAGCCGTAATCGAGCAACTTTTTCTGGAAAATATCACGTTGAGCAACGAATGCTTTTCTACCGATGGCTGCATCCGTACCGCGCCAAGTAATAATGTAGTTAATGATTGCTTGATCCGATTTTACATTCTGGGTGGCTACACCCTTAACCATAATGGAGGGCTGGCTTTTTCTCACCTGAGCAATCGCTGTGCTTAATTTTTCAGAACCAATAATGAAACCAAGGGCTAAAGAAGCACCGAGTAAGAGAAAAGCGATACGTTGAGAGTTCGTAGGAGATTGCGACATAGTTAATCATTATACCAAGTCGGTATAACTGAAGTCAACCGCTCTAATAAAATTATTTAAGACTTCTTGAGGTCGTACCCATCCTTGCGGTCGAGCATCGTCCACCCCAACTCGGCGAGCTCTAGGCGGAGTCGATCGGCGGCCACAAAGTCCTTCGCCTGTTTTGCCGCCCAGCGTTTGGCACCGAGCTCGGCGACATCAGCCGGAACGCCTTGCGCAGGCGCCGCGGTGAAAAGTTTTAAACCCAGCGCGTAGAGAATTTTGGCTAAACCGCTCAAATCTTGTCGCGCTGACTCAACCGTGGGCTCTGACTTACTCGCTAAGACGGTAAAAATCTGGCCCAAGCATCCAGGGATGTTCAAATCGTTCTCTAAAGTCTCCCAAGCTGGAGTAAAACGACCCCATGAGGTCTGGATTTCCTGCTTCGTAGGGGCAGCAAACTCCTCTTTCGAGAATCCTGCAACTGTAAGAATCCTCTCAGTCCCCTTTTCGATTTTACTGAGGGCCGAACGAGCATCCTCGAGGCCCTTGATGGTGAAATTGAGAGAACTACGATAGTGCCCAGCGATCAGCGCAAAGCGAACTTCCATGGGCGTGTACCCCTTGGCCTTCAAATCGTCTAATGTATACAGATTTCCCTTACTTTTTGACATCTTTTCGCCCTCCACCAGCAGGTGTGCGCTATGAAACCAGTGAGCGGCAAAGCCGGGCACACCCGTCGCACATTCGCTTTGGGCGATTTCATTCTCGTGGTGCGGGAAACATAAATCGATTCCGCCACCATGGAGGTCAAAAGTGACGCCCAAATGTTCTAGGGACATTGCCGAGCACTCAATATGCCAGCCCGGACGACCCTCACCCCAGGGGCTTGGCCAGAAGTTGGCACCGTCCTCTGGTTTTCTCGACTTCCATAAGGCGAAGTCTGAGGCCGACTCGCGATCGTACTCGTCGGAATCATTGGCTTCACCCGCACTGTTCGTCGATTGAGTCTCGCGTTTTGAAAGGTCTAAATGACTCAACTTACCATAGCCATGGCAGCTGCTGACTTTGAAGTAAACCGAGCCATCTTTGGAGACGTAGGCATGACCTTTGTCCACAAGTGCTTTAATCATAGCCACTTGTTGGGGAATGTGTACGACTGCACTCGGTTCGACATGAGGCGCTAAGAGTCCGAGCGCCTGGCAATCGGCATGAAATTTATCAGTCCACGTCTTAGTGAATTCAGTTAAAGTCGTTTGCGCGGCTAGTGCACCACGGATGGTTTTATCATCAACATCCGTGATATTTCTAACATGCTTAACCTTTAAGCCCTCTACTTCGAGAGTACGGCGCAAGACATCCTGTAAAATAAAGGTTCTAAAATTACCGATGTGGGCTGGGCCATAAACCGTGGGTCCGCAGCAATACATACCAAACGTAGATTTGCCGGCCTTGGGTAACAAGGGGCGCATCTCGCGTGACATGGTGTCGTGCAGTAATACTGGCATACCTAATAGTTAGATTAATCTTAGCCCCATGGGCGAGAATGAATCTTTAGACGATAATTAGGGTAAACTGAACAGAAAATAGGAGTAGTTCAGCTGGGATTGCACACCCTCCTGCCCCAATGGCTAGTCGACGAGTTACCAGCTTCTTATTTTATTTGGCTGCGGTTACAGGATCGAAGTCGTGATAAGCCAGGAATTGCTTAACACCCTCCTCGCCCATGTACGCTGACAATAATTTCGGGTCGGTTTGAGTGAGATCGACCACAATTAAACCGTCTAAGCAGCCGCCGAATCCTTGATCCACGTTAAAGGCAATCAATCGACCATTGAGTTTTAAGTAATGTTTTAAAAGGACCGGCACGGCCTTAGCATCATGTTCCAAATCACTGACCAGGCCAGAAACGTGTTCGAGATCGAATGCGCAACGTTGCAGAACTTCGAGGTCGGCATCGCGTAGACTCATCGAGCGTGGAGGATTTTTAGCACGGACGAGTGGTGCTAAATCTTCCGCCGTACGATTATGTTTCAAATAAGATAAAATTAAATCTTTCGAGGCCTGACCGTACTCCGGATTAATACTCACGGGCCCGAACAATAAATGGTACTGTGGAAATCTCACCACGTAGCGGCCGATACCACGCCACAATAATGGAAGGCTCGTCGGTTTGCGTTGATACTCCTCGCGAATAAATGAACGACCCATTTCCAGCGCTGGATCCATACGACGGAAAAACTCCCCCTTAAAATCAAACAAGGTTGCGGTGTACATACCGTGTTTTCCTTTTTGTGGAAGGATGCGATTGGTTGGTCCTAAACGATAGCCGCCGACAATTTTAGACTCTTTATCGTCCCATAAAATAAGTTGATCGTACCAATCATCAAAAGCGTCGCGGTCACAATCCAATCCCGTACCCTCGGACACCGCCCGAAAAGTAATTTCACGAAGTCGACCTATCTCCTTCATCGTATGTGGTAACTCAGAACCAAGGAATCGATAAATTTTAAAATCTCCACTGGTTAGCAAAAGATCTTCAGATGGTAGACTTTCTAATTCTGCACGAATCAACTTAGGATTAATCGGTGGAATCACTTGTGCCCAATGACTAGTCTCTTTGGTGGTTTTCTTGTTCGGCTCATCTTTTCGGTTCTGTAAAAGCTCACAGCGCAAACGTAAAAAACTGGTCGCTTCTTCGTCATCAGGGTGATCTTCCAGTTGGGTGTGGTGAACTGCTTTTGCAGCGCGAAGTCTGATGACTTTCCCTTTTTTAGCATTAAACTCCCTCAGTAACATTAGGGTACGCAACTTAGAATGAATGTAACCGAGAGAATGGAAAGTCGTTGAGTTACTCCCTTCAATATGGAGCGGTAAAATTGAGGCTTTGGCGATTCGGGCCATACGCACGACTTGCGGCGACCACACGGGATCTTGCGCCTTCATCGCACCAAATGTGAAACTAGAGACCTCCCCCGAAGGGAAAGTTAAAATCGCACCACCCGATTTAAGGTGACTGAGAATGCGACGCGTACCAGCTAAGTTGCCAAAATCAGCTTGATCAGGATTAAAAGGATTTACTTCGATTAACCAGGGACGAATTCCCGGGATTTGTGCGAGCCAGCGATTGCCTACAACTAAAATATCCGAGCGAACTCTTAGTAAAAAATCCATCGCCACAATCCCGTCAGCCAATCCGTGCGGATGATTGGCCATTACCACCAAGGGACCTTCACGTGGAATACGTGCTAGGCATGAGTCATGCCAGGTCGAAGATAGCTGTGCCTGTTCTTTCGCCGACGCAAAAAAATCTGAACGCCCGGCGGCAAGTAATCTCTCTAAAAAATCATCAAACTCGCGTGCATTAAAAAAATTATCTAGCAGTGGAGTCGCCCATCCCAGAGGCCCTAAGGCATCCTTTAAGTTTTGTTCATTAGCTCCTCGACGCGAATTTGTCATCCACCTGTATCCTATTATACGAATATCCTTTTCATGCGTCGAATGTGTGACAATCAGGTTTCATACATTCAAATTCCAAAGAATTGACGGGTATTTAAGGTCGCAACTGCTGCAATCTCGTCCGCCGGCAAATTAAGAATTTCCCCAGCCTTTTCGGCAATTTCTCCTAAATAAGCAGAAGAATTTTCCTGTCCGCGCTTGGACTGCGGAGTCAAATACGGTGCGTCCGTTTCCAACATGAGTCGGGTTAGACCTTGTGCTTTCAAAGCTGCCGTAACAATAGGTGCATTAGGATAAGTAATCACTCCGGTGAATGAAGCGCGTCCGCCTCGCTTGTTTAACTCCTTCACACACTCGGGTCCTTCCGTGAAACAATGAAAGACTACTTTTTTCCAATCGACCCGACTTTCGTCGATCATCTTTACGCAATCATGAAAAGCATGACGGGAATGAATCACAATCGGGCAGCCGAACTGGTACGCTAATCTTAACTGCTGTTGAAAGGCGCCCTTCTGCCATTCTTTAATTTGTTCTGCCTCACTGGGCTCTTCTGGCAGTCGATAATAATCCAAACCAATTTCACCGAGAGCAACCGGATGTCTTGTATCGGCGAAATAGGGAGAGATTGCTGCCACCGTTTCTTCCCAGCCTTCGGTCACATAGCCTGGATGAAGCCCCACGGTGTAATGAATAAAATCTGAATGTGCTGAAGCTAGATTTCGATATTCGGTCCAGTCAGCCAAATCAGTGCCGATGGCAATGACACCTTCCAGCCCCACCGCTTTGATTTCATTGAGCCACGACTCCACCTTGCCTTTTTTAATATGAGAGAGCGGATGACAATGGGAGTCGAACAAGCGCATTATTACTTACTTAGTTTAATAATCCTGAATGTGCAACGCCTGTAAAATTATTTTTCCAAACTTGTCATCACGCCCAATCTGCCAGTTATCAAAGTATGAAGATTTGGCTTATGAAATCGGAACCCGATGAGTTCTCCATCGACGATTTACAGAAACGCAAAAAAGAGCCGTGGACGGGTGTGCGCAATTACCAAGCCCGCAATTTCATGAGAGCTGCAAAGTTAGATGATGTTGTACTCATTTATCACTCCAATTGTGCCGAACCTGGAATCGTGGGTCTAGCCCGCGTTTCAAAGGTCGCTTTCACCGACCCCACGCAGTTCGAACCGAAGTCAGATTATTATGACGCCAAATCAGACAAACTCGATCCACGATGGAGCTGTATCGAGGTCTCATTCGTTGAAAAATTTAAAAACGTGTTAACCCTCCCGCAGATTCGGGAAAATAAAAAGTTACGCACGATGCTGATTTTGCGTCCAGGTAATCGACTGTCCGTCACCCCTGTTGAGATGTCAGAATACTTAGAAATTAAGAAACACTGTTAATTTTTGACCGGTGTAGCGGCAGGAACTGGAACCACTTTCTTCACTGGCTGTGGAACATATTTTGGATTTTGATCCGAACCTGGTGCCGCTTTCTTTAAATTTGGAGTTAAATCGGCTGGTGCATCACCAGTGGCGAATTTAATTCCACCCACTAAGATCTGACGGAAAATTGGATTAGTCCAAACATCTTCGCGGTGCCCCATGGCAGTATAGAAAACTCGTCCCTTACCTTCGGCCCGAGCCCAGCAATTAGGATAGGCAGGACGCTCATACATAGTTCCTTCCATCTTAGGTGAGTCGATAATGGTCAGAACGTGGATATCATCCTTAAAATCTTTCAGCGAGTACCACTCTTCATTAAACGAGAAAGACTCACCAATTTTTTCGAAGCCAGGAAATTTGGGATCAATAACAATGTTAGTAGCGACCTGTTGTTTGCCATGAATAATGAATTCAGCGCCTAAGAAGTGAACATAGGGATCAGCATTTTCGCAGTGATTCACATAACGGTCAGGACCTTTGTCTGCTTCATTGTTGGTATGGAAAGTGTCGGATGCTGAATGAACCCCCACAAAACCCTTACCCGCTTTCACGTAGTCGAAAATCGCTTGTTTGCCCGCAGCTGTCATCGGTGGATTACCATCCCTACCCTTGTCACATAAATCACCGGTGGTATAAAAAACCAAAGCATCAAACTGGGCTAAATATTCTGGAGAAAATTTTGACCCATCTTTTGAGAATTCAAATTTCCAATTATTTTCTGCACCCAGTTTCATTAATTCTTTTTCTGCGAAACTGGGGGCTCCATCTTTCCATGAAATCACAACATGCTCGTAGCCACTTGATTTCGTAAAAAAGAGCAATTTACGCTGCGGCGGCTCGGCGGCCACCAATGCAGAAGAACAAATCAATAATGTGGATAAAAATTTCATCATAGGGGTATAAATATTACAGGTAAAACCAGTGAAGGTTTCAAGATTTCTTAGGCAGAATAGCGCCAATCGACAATTTCGACTTGGATACTCTTTCGACCCTGCCAACGATTCCACGCGAGTTTGACAGCTAAATCGACCGATTTGCCTATCTCGGGAATTCGACTGCTCATTCTCCACGCAATAAAACCGAGGCGACGCTGAGCGGAAAGTGAGACCTGGAATCTAATGTTTCCTTCACCAAACAGGGTTGGAGTTTTATCAAAAACAAATCCCCTCACCCCAAAAACCGGCTCACTGTTCGATTCTCCATAGGGTTGGAGTAATTCCATATCATCCAACAACCCTTCGTTAATCTCATTTAGTTTTATCCAGTGCGTGATATCCAAATCGCGACTGTCGGTAACCAGATTTGTACTTTTTTTCTGTAAGGCTACAGCCGCTGTAAACTTCGCACGAAAGAGTTCCACGTCCGATGCAGCTAACGAAATACCTACGGCCATCGGGTGACCACCGTAAGTTTTTAAAATCTCAGCACAGGAATTGAGCGCCTCAACTAAATTTACTCCAGGAATACTTCGACCCGACCCTTTGGCGATATCACCCTCTTTTCCTAGAACAATGACCGGACGATCCAAGGCCCGACAAATCTTGCCGGCTGCAATACCGACGACACCAGGATGCCAGTCGCCAAATAAAACATACCCTTCTTGCTCTCCCATTGATTTCGCCTGCTCGGTGGCATCATCGGTTACGCGTTTATCAATCTCCTGTCTTTCACGATTGATCTGATCGAGCAACTCGGCATCACGCTCGGAATCTTCAACCGTTTCAGCGAGTAATAAATTCAATGGCAATGAAGCATCGGCTAATCGTCCACTCGCATTGATTCTCGGTCCAATGCGATAAGAGACATCGACCGAACTCAAGGTGGCACCTGGTTCCATACCACTCACAGAAATTAAAGCTCGAACCCCAGGACGTTTCGCTTCGCTCAAAGCCCGCAGACCATGTGCAGCAATGATGCGATTTTCTGTTAGCAATGGAACCAAGTCAGCAATCGTCCCTAAAGCCGCTAAATCGAGATAGTCCTTAACCACGATACTGGTCCCACGCGGATCTCCAGCCAGTCGTAATACTTTTAATATTCCATGGATTAATTTAAAAACCAAACCTGCGGTGCACAGCGTTTGCCAGGGAGCTTCGGCGTCGTCATTCACACGCGGATTAACCAAAAGACAGTCAGCCGGTGCGGACTTGGCAACGTGGTGGTCGACGACGATGACTTCCACACCGTTCGCTTTTAAAAACTCAATTTCGGAAACCGAGTTAGTGCCACAATCTAGAGCAATAAATAATTGCGGCTGCGCTTCTTTCACCACGCGTTCGAGTGCTGCCATCGTTAAACCATAGCCTTCTTCTAATCGACGTGGCACAAAAGCAGCCGGCTCGGCGCCCAAGCGACGTAGAAGATGCACCAACATTGCCGTACTCGAAACTCCGTCCACATCGTAATCACCTAAAATAGCGATACGTTGTTTTTGACTGACGGCTAAGAGAATTCTTTCGGCAGCGACCCGCAAATTACCGACCGCAAACGGATCGGACACATGAGAAAGTTGCGGACGTAAATGTTGTTCAGCCTGCGCCTCATCCGTGAACATGCGTGCTAACACATGAGCGACCGGTTCAGAGATCCCCAAACTTGATGCAATACGTTGGGCCAACCCACCGTCTGCAGCTCGAAATAACCAAGCGGCCATAGGAGTATTATTTAGGCGTCAGATCCGGCCTCCCATGAATAGCGACGAGGGCGTTCCGCTGAGTCTACACCTTTGCGTTCACCCTTGTGCCACCAATAGAAAATCGGACTTGCGATGAAAATAGAAGAGAAGGTTCCAGTTAATACACCGTAGATAAAGACTTCGCCGTAAAGACGAACATCACCTGCGCCGAATGCCCACAAGGCAACCGCACACAGGAAAACGGTGGAGGAAGTAAGAATCGTCCGTGACATCGTTCGGTTAATCGCGAAGTGGATAACATCGCTCAACGAACGGGTTGGGTTGTTCTCTAACTCTTCGCGGATACGGTCGAAGACAACGATGGTATCGTTCACCGAATAACCGATGATCAATAAGATAGCGGCAATCAGTGCGGCATTAAACTGGCCGCCAAAGAAGACGAACAGCGCAACCGTCATGAGGACGTCGTGCAACGTTGCCACAAATGCAGCGATACCGAATCCAGTCTCGAATCGTAACGACACGTAAATACCGATACCGAGCAGTGCTAAAATGACTGAAAGTATCGCATTGAAACGTAATTCATTACTGACGGATCCTCCGATGGCTTCACGCACTAATAAGATTTTATCTGTAGGTGCTTGAGGATCGTTTAAGATTTGCGGGTAATCCTTCTTAATCTGATCAACAATTGTAACTAAATTGGCGAAGTCAGGTTTTCCGTGATCCTTCGATAATTCAGTTTCAATACGGAGTCGCGTCTCACCTCCACCAATCGGCTTCTGCACGGTGACTGTCGTGTCAGGTAGACCCGCAGCGGTGGCAAGCTGTACCACCTTATTCGTGTCTACTTTGACCGTGTTATTAATCGCAATCATCGTCGACTCACCGCCACGGAAGTCCTTACCAAAGGCATCTTTTCCTTTATAAGCGAGTTCACTAATACCCAGCGCGATGATTACCCAAGAAACAATAAAGGCCACGCGAGCATACTTTAAGAATTGAATATTGAGTGTGTGTTTAAATACGGGGAGTCCAAACATGCGACTCATGATTCCATTTTCTAGGGCAAACTCTTGAATACCTCGGCAGGTTACTAAGGTAGTAAAGAGTGTGGTGAAGATACCGATAATAAGTGTAATACCAAATCCACGCACGGGACCGGTGCCCATGAATACCAGAATAACAGCTACCAACAAGTGAGTGAGATTGGCATCCACGATTGTCCACATCGCTCGATTATAACCTTCGCGTAGGGAAGACGCGCGATCTTTACCTACTCGTGCTTCTTCACGTACACGTTCGAGAATTAAGATATTAGCATCCACGGCCATACCTAAGGTTAGGACCAAGGCGGCCACACCTGGTAAGGTGATGGTGGCTCCAAGATAAGCCATCGCACCAAGCATGAGGAATAAATTCAGCACCATACCAATGACGGCAATGAAGCCTCCCCAGACGTAAAACCCGACCATGAATAAAACAACCAGACTTACGGCGACGACGGAAGCGACGACAGATTTATCCTGCGCGTCTTTCGCTAATGACGGACCCACCGAGGTTACGTCTTGCGTGATCAACGGAAACTCCAACGGATTATTTAAAACATTTGAGAGATTAATCGCTTCTTCGCGTGTGAAAGAACCAGTAATGGTCGCACCCGTACTCCGAATGGCCTCACGTACGGTCGGAGCCGACTGCAACACGCCATCAAGAACGACCGCTAATTGTCCAAGTGAGTTTGTTCGACCATTTGCTTCCGAAATTTTTGCCGTTAAATCACCGAACTTTTGTGAACCCTCATTGGTAAACTTCATATCGACGTAGAATGACATCCCGTCATCGGAACGCGGCGAAGATGATTTGATAATCGCTCCCGTTGCGTCCGCACGCTTGCGTACATAATATTTAGAAACCCGGGTCTCACCCGTACGACGGTCAACATTACGTTCGGTTAACACTTCATATACTGCCGTAGCCCCACTTTCATCTTCTAATGATTTCGTGGAACGTTCACGTTCTTCAGCCGTCGGACGTAGCCCACGGTACACCTGTCTAAACTCAAGTTTCGCAGGTTTCTTCAGCGCATCAATCACATCGGGATTATTCGCGGCATCTTCACCAGGTAGCTGAATTTCCAATGATAAATCACCGACCGGACGTAAAACGGGCTCGGCAACACCAAACTGATTGACCCGTTGCTCCATCACTTGGACGGCCTGATTTACCATTTCTGCGTGAGAAACATTCGAAGTATCTTTCGAGGATTTTCCTCCCGTTTCCGCACCAGTCGGATCAACCTTCAGCGTAAACGAAACGCCACCTTGTAAATCCAAACCTAATTTCAGACGACCTTGCGAGCGCAGTAAAAGCTGCTTCAAGACAATGGCATTTCTTTTATTTTGATCGGGCTCACGGATGAAATCTTTCTCGTCGAAAAAGAAAGGGCGCAAATCTACCGGTGTTGCCCGACCTTTACCTTCTCCAATATCACGCAGTGCCTGATAGTAGGAAACGGCTTTTTGATCGGCACTCACGGCCGCATTTTTATTATTCGCAACGCGCGTTTTTGCCTCTTGGTGAATTTTGGCAAATTCAGCTGATTGGTTGATTACTTGCGCTGGAGCAAAGTCTTCAAGGGGAGTTGGAGCGATTGGATAAAACTCATAAACGGCACACGCGAGTGCAACCAATGAGAGGCCAACCTTCCAGAACCATGTCCTGGATATCATAATATTTTTATGGTTAGAGGTTAGGCCGAAATTGCTTTGGAGTCATCCGATGCTAAACCCGCAACGGAACTTTTATGAATCGTCATCTTACCACTGTCTAACTCGATAGTGACACGCGAGTCAGTGATATGGGTGATGCGTCCATAAATTCCTGTAGACGTCATGATCTCCTGACCGACTTCCAATTGAGATTGAAGTTTTTCGCGTTCCTTTTGCGCCTTACGTGCGGGAGCAAAAAGGAAGAAATACATCGCTGCGAAAAGCAGTGCATACCCGATTAAGGGTAAAAACGGATTGGCCGGGGCACCCGCAGGTGCGGCTGGTGCGGCTTCCGCTATGTAAGAGAACAGAGCGTGAGGGGTGGTTTTCATATTTGTTTATTGGAAAGGGGTTAAATGAAGGAAGAACCCCCTTAATTGCCGAAGTGTGACAAAAAGGCAAGCCCCAGCTACTTGGATTGGTTTTGCGTTACCGAAGAATAGTCCTCAATGTGAACAACTAATTCCATGAAAGAAGCCAAACCAGAGGCGACGGTTAAACCGCCCTCTTCATCCCCCATTCAGCGAATCACGCTGGCTTCAACGATTGCGGCACTGGGGGTTGTTTTCGGTGATATTGGAACCAGTCCACTCTACGCGTTTCGTGAATGTATCCGTAACGGACTACATCAGGGTGCTATGCCCGTCCAAGTCATCGTTCCCGCACTCTCACTCATTATTTGGTCACTCATCCTCGTCGTAACGGTAAAATATGTCTTATTTATGATGGAAGCCAATGATGACGGTGAAGGAGGTATCATGACCCTCGTCTCACTCGCATCCAAAAATAGCGGCGAAGAAAAAACTAAGCCAACTTTAGATAATCCAAGCATTAAACCCAAGCATCGTAATGCCCTCGTCTTACTAGGGGTTTTTGGAACTGCTCTGTTATTTGGCGACGGTGTGATTACACCAGCCATCTCGGTTTTGTCCGCACTCGAAGGTGTTAAAGAACAAACCACCTCAAGCTCCGGTTTGATTCGCTATTTTATTCCCGTCACCGCAGTCATTATTTTGATCGGTATTTTTGCTATCCAAAAGCGCGGTTCAGGAAAAGTCGGTATGTATTTCGGACCCATCACCCTCGTTTGGTTCCTCGTCATCGCTGCCACGGGTGTGAACTCTCTTTACCAACATCACCAAGAATCTCTCGTCGTTTACGAAGCTTTCAATCCCATGGTAGCGATTGATTTCATGGTCAATAATCCTGGAATCGGAATCGTCGTATTAGGTGCGGTATTCCTCGCTGTGACAGGTGCCGAAGCACTGTATGCCGACATGGGACACTTCGGACAAAAACCCATACGTGCGGGTTGGTATTTCATCGTCTTCCCTGCCCTCGTTTTAAATTACCTCGGACAAGGTGCCTGGGCCATAGCGAACCAATCACAAATTCTGTCGGGCGCCTATAATCCATTTTATAACATGGCGCCGTCTTGGTCACAAATTCCTCTCGTCGTAATCGCGACCATGGCTGCAATCGTCGCCTCGCAAGCTCTCATCGCCGGCGCATTCTCTACCACGGTCCAAGCTATCCAATTAAACTTCTTACCCCGGATGCGTATTTCCTATACCTCGGATCAAGAGTCGGGACAAATCTATATGCCGGTCGTAAACTGGCTGCTCCTAATCGGCTCTGTTTTCTTGGTGCTTCAATATAAATCATCTGAAAATCTAGCGAGTGCTTACGGTATCTCCGTCTGCGGCACGATGCTCATCACCACGATTTTATACGCTCAATACCTACATAAAATTAAAAAATTTCCTGTCACTACGTCTTATGTAATCGTCGCTCCGATTTTAATTGTGGAGTTTTTATTTATCGCCGGAAACGCCACTAAGATTTTCGAGAACGGCTGGCTCCCTCTCGTTGTTGGATTCGTGCTCTATTATATCATGTCAGTCTGGAACAAAGGTCGGATCGCCATGCGCAGTAAACTCGCGGAAGCTGAGAAAAATGATGACTTTAAATTCTTTATCGAAAGCGTGGAGGAGCGTTTTAAAGCCGGAAAACTGAGTCGAGTTAAAGGCACTGCAGTCTACCTCTCAGGCGGAAATAACTCCGTCCCCATGGCCCTCGCCCACAACCTTAAGCATAACAAAGTTCTCCACGATCACATTATCGTCGTCACCCTGACCGTCGATGATACTCGCGCCTTTGTTAGAAATGAAGAGCGCGTCACCATCACGACCCACGGCCACGGCTTCGTCATAGTGGGCAATCGCAACGAGTTTCCTCCCGTCATGAGAATCACTGGGAGATTCGGATTCCGTGAAAAACAAGATATCTACCCGATTCTAGACGCTGCCTACGAAGAGCTTAAAATTAATCCTAATCCGATGGAAGTTACTTATTTCCTCAGTCGCGAAACTATCGTGCGCGCCGAAAGAAATATTTCTCTCAACACAGTCCAAGAGAAATTATTCGAAGTACTTAATCGCAACGCACTCTCCGCCACCGCTTACTTCAACCTCCCTCCTGGTCGAGTCGTTGAACTAGGTATGCAGGTTGAACTGTAAGATTACTTCTTCGACGCTTTGCTCTTCGCAATCAAATCGTAGAAGTGATCAAATAAGACGTCCGCATCGTTCGGACCGGGCCCCGCCTCTGGGTGATATTGCACTGAAAACACTGGCTTATCTTTCAGGCGTAATCCCGAAACGGTTCCGTCATTCAAATTCACTTCAGTAACAATCGCACCACAACGCTCAAGCTCCTCAGGTTTGGAAGCGAAGCCGTGATTCTGTGCGGTGATGGAAACCCGACCTTCTTCTGTATTCTTCACGGGCTGATTTCCTCCACGATGCCCAAACTTTAATTTGTAAGTGGAGGCACCAATAGCATGCGTGATGATTTGATGTCCGAGACAAATTCCAAAAACGGGATACGATTTAATTAAATCCGAAACCGCTTCATGAGCATATTTTAAGGCCGCTGGATCGCCCGGACCATTAGACAGAAAAACACCATCGGGATTGTAAGCGCGAATCTCCGATGCTGGCGTGGTCGCTGGGAAAACTTGTACATCGAAGCCGGCATTAACCAAGCGACGGAAAATCGAAGTCTTCGCCCCAAAGTCATACGCA
>CAIMFE010000048.1 GCA_903840235.1 uncultured Opitutia bacterium
GGGTTGTAATCAATGATTTTTTGACGATTCCGCTGGCCGACCTCTTCGGGTTTGAGAAAGAAATTAACCGTGTTGTCGATGGCGGTGTCGTAATAAAACAAATAAATATCAGACCGACGTGTGGTTGTAATTCCATACATGTAACGTTCCCGAAAATACATAAATTCGGAGAGTATCAACCATATGCCAAAAAGTAAAAAAGGCAGAATGCCTGCGATTCGTCGGACGTTTAAACTATAAACTTTTTTGCTATATCCAAATTGTTCAACGAAAACAGTGCCGAATAAAATACTACGCGTACGCTTCTCACTCGGGTCGAAGCCGTAATTGTATTTCTCTTCTTTCTTTTTCATGGACGGCACATTAACCAAACAATTTACAAACGAGGCAAGAGAGGAGTCTACGAGATGAAATCTGTAACAATTTCGACTGATTCCGTGGGATTAAGGCAGGTTTTACCTATACAAATCTGGAATCCGACGACTGAGTCGTCCAGGCGAAGGATGAGGGGGCGATAGGCCCTCGCCCGGGCATTTGTACCACTCACGCCCGTAATTTTTTCATGGAGTTGATCCAATTGCTCAGCTCTTTGATATTTAACGACGACCCAGCCTGTTGCCTGACGCGTAAACGCATCCAACGCATGAGCCACTCCGTGCGGCACATTTTTCACTAATCCTCCGTAGGCCGTGCTTAAATCAAAGAAATGACCCGAGTGATTGGTTTCTTCGAACAAAACTTCTAACTGTGCATAGGCTTGAAGGAGCATGGAATTCCCCGCAGGCACTGCATTATCAAACCAATCTTTTTGCCTCACCGAAAGATCATCGCGATTTCCAGAAACCATAAAGTAGCCGACGGCATGCGGATCACGGAATTTAATTTCAACCATCTCCATTATTTTTTTGGCTCTTCCAATGTAGTCGGTGTGCTGAGTGCCGAGGGCCCAATCCGCATAGGCACCGAGCGCCAGTTCAGCTTCCGCTAAACTCGCATAGTTAGTCATGATGCCTTCGCCACTCGCTTTATCTTTATACAAAGTTGTGAATAAATTGATTTCACCGCGACTCTCGTGAGCCATATTTTTCCAAAGCGCATTTTCTGCTGTGGCTGCGAGTTTTACCCAGTCTTTACGGCCAAAAATCCACCCAGCCTTAGCCAAGTTTTTAATCACTAAGGCATTCCAACCGAGCAAGATTTTGTCGTCGCGCAGTGGTTGCGGTCTTTGCTCGCGAATTTTTAATAACTTCTGTCGGGCTAACTTAAATTTTTCCCGCTCTTTAATATTTCCTCTAAGTTTAGGAATATTGGCTCCTTCAAAATTACCTTGATCGGTGATTCCGTAGGCCTGAGCAAACTCTCGAGCTTGTTCGCCGAGTGCTTCGACAATTTCAATGGGCTTCCAAATATAAGTCGTGCCTTCATGGTGATCAGTATCTGCATCGAGTGAAGTCGCAAAGAGTCCACTCTCGGTTAACATCTCGCGATTTAACCAATCAATGGTTTCTTCAACGACCGCCAGGTAAAGTGGGTCGCGATAACGCGACCAAGCTTCAGCATAAGTACCAATGAGCTGAGCATTATCATAAAGCATTTTTTCAAAATGCGGCACGGTCCAATCACGATCCACGCAGTAGCGGTGAAACCCGCCGCCGATTTGATCATACAGCCCACCACGAGCCATGGCGCCTAAGGTGACCGTAATCACCGCATCCAGTCGTGTCGCCAAAGCCCGGTCATTGTCCGCCGCCTTAGTGGCCCGAATCCCGAGTAAAAAATCAATAACTGGCGGGTTGGGGAATTTAGGGGCACCGCTAAAGCCTCCGTAGGTGTCATCGTGATTTTCACAAATACGTTTAGCAGCATCGATTAAATCGGGTGGAGTAGGGGCTAGGCCAGTAGCGTCAGGTGCGACCGTCAAATGAATGAGATTTTTTGCAATGGCATCCGCATTCGCCGCTAATTCATTCTTGTTACTGTGATAAAAATCTGCGACGCGCATTAATAATTGAGGCCAGGGCACTTGTCCCTGTCCACGATCCTCGGGTGGAAAATAAGTTCCACCAAAGAAAGGTCGTCCGTCGGGCAAACAAAAACAATTCAACGGCCAACCACCCTGACCTTGAATCATTTGCACTGCATCCATCATTAATTTATCCACTTCGGGTTTTTCTTCTCGATCCACTTTGATGCAGATAAAGTGCTTATTCATTAATTCCGCCGTGTAAGCCTGTTCGAAAGATTCACGGGCCATGACGTGACACCAGTGACAGGAGGAATAACCTACGGATACAAGAACGGGCTTATTGAGTTTCTTTGCTTCCGCAAAAGCTTCCGCACACCACGGCCACCAGTGAACCGGATTCTCGGCATGTTGACGGAGGTAGAGTGAAGACTCTTTGGCTAATCGATTAGACACGGCTCTAAACTTGCCAAAGAGACGGTAGGTGCAAGTCTGTCCTTTGCAAAGTCTTCGACTTGCCCACGTCTGATTTTCTGCGTAATTCTTTATTTTTCGAGATTCTGTCCGATGTCTAAAATTCAGATTTTAACTCCCACGGTCGCCAATCAAATCGCGGCCGGCGAAGTCGTCGAACGCCCCGCCGCCGTAGTTAAGGAATTACTAGAAAACTCACTCGATGCCGGAGCCAAAAGAGTCACGGTAGATTTTTCAAGAGGCGGCAAGGCATATGTGATTATCGAAGATGACGGAATCGGAATGAGTCCCACCGACGCCTTACTTAGTCTCGAACGTCACGCCACCAGCAAGATCCGTCTCGCTTCTGACTTAGACCGAATCGCTACGTTTGGATTTCGCGGTGAAGCTTTACCGTCCATCGCCAGCGTCTCTCGCTTTACTTTACAAACGCGCTCTACTGACGCTGCTTCAGGCACAGAAATTTATATTAATGGTGGTAAAATAATCCATCAACGCGACCACGGGATGCCCGTCGGCACGCGTATTGAAGTCGCTAATTTATTTCATCCAGTTCCGGCCCGACTCAAATTTTTAAAGTCAGACGAAACCGAAGCTGCCCACATTATTCGCCTAGTTCGTCTCTACGCTGTCGCGCATCCCGAAGTCGGATTTTTATTAAAAGAAGACGGTCGCGAAATTTTTCGTTCCCCTGGGCATGTACCCTTGCTTGAGAGAGTGAGAGTCATTTGGGGTAAACAAGTGGCTGAAGAAGTGAGCGTCATGCCTTTATTTGAAGTCAAAGGTATGCGTATTAGCGGTCTGCTCGGAAAGCCGGGTGTGAGTCGCGGTACACGCCAAGATCTGGTGATGGTGGTGAATGGACGTCCGGTTGATAGCCGTACCATGGCCTTTGCAGCAACGGAGAGCTACCATACTCTCATTCCCAAAGGACGCTATCCCTTGGCGTTTATCTTCCTCGAAATTAACCCCGCATGGGTTGATGTAAATGTGCATCCCGCCAAACGTGAAGTGCGTTTTCGTGATGAAGCGAGCGTGCGAGGATTTATTATTCAGTCACTTCTGTCAGTCTTGCGATCCAAGGGTGGCGACGGATTACCCGTTGAAACAATCATACCCACGGCACCCATGTTTAGCGTACCTGCGGTA
>CAIMFE010000049.1 GCA_903840235.1 uncultured Opitutia bacterium
CGTCAACACAGCATCATGTTGGCCCGAAATTTAATTTACACCGCCATCACACGTGGGCGTAAACAGGTTATATTAGTTGGCGATCCGACAGCCTACGCGATGGCTGTGAGAAATATTTCTGACTCGGGTCGAATCACTGGATTACTTCCGAGACTTAAAGAGGAAGTTTAGATTTTCACGCGCAGTGTCCCACGCGTAACACCTAACTGATTTAAAACTTTTAAATCATTCCAAAGTTCTGTTCCGGTAATCTTTCCGTCGAGCAATGACTGGTATTTTTCAAGCGTCTGCGTGACGGTAGCGGCGTTTTCGTCAACAAATTCGATACGGAATCGTTTCACACCGAGAGCTAATAAATCGCCCATATATTCAGCTCCCGTTTGTGCTCTCGAATTATAAAGCGTGTTACGGCATCCAGCGTCGGCTTTCAAAATATGTTCGGCACCCACGCGATCGCGCAGTTTCACGCGATGTTTTTCGCAAGGACGTCCGCAGTCGTGGTAGTCTTTACCCTTCGACATGAAAGTACAAAAGACACAGTGCTCCATATGGAACATCGGCATGTGTTGGTGTAAGGTAACTTCAAACCATTCAGCTGGAGCCGATTTAATAAGCGCCGTTAACTGATTTACATCTAAGTCGTACGAGGCGGTAACCCCTTCGAGTCCGTGGTGTCGCACCAACCATTCGGCGGTAAGTCCATTGGCAACATTTAAAGAAAAATCTCCGCGGCGACGATATCCGGCAAAGGCTTTTAAATTATCGTGATTACGTACCAGATATCCATCCGCATTGGATGATAAAACTATTTCGGTGAGGCGGTCTTCGCCCTCTTTGTGAATGCGCGGACCCATCGCCCAGAATTCGCAATTCTTTCCTGATTCTTTTTCAAACTCACGCACGCGGGCGACCGCGGTACGGAATTTTTTAGGGTCTTCAAATTCTGCATAAATAACTCGAGCACCCCATTGTAAGGCGGGCTCCAGTTGTTCAGGTTCACGAATGACTGTAATAAGCTCGGCGCGAGCGGTGGATTTTTCCGAACCTTTTTCTACAGTATAAGCCTCTTCACTGAATGAATTTAATTTCCATTTAGGGGGTTGTTCGCGAAGCTCCGTTAAGCGCTCGATTAAATCGCGGCGGAGACGATTGATTTCGCTCATCGGCACAATCAGCGAGCCCTCTAAATCTAATTTCAACTCAGAGAGTTCAAAGCCGGTCTCACCTAGTCGACCCAATTGCTCCTGTAATAATTCCTGAGCTAAAGGACGTTTCTCTGCTGCGACGCAAGGCATGGTTGAATCAGCCGAAACCACGTGACCTTCGCCATCATTAAGCTCAATGCGCAAGGGGTTATTCAATCGACCAATCACTTGGGCAGAAATGGGTCGGCGATAGTTAGGACGCTCACGATCCCAGGAGTCGTGCAATCGTTTATCGAGTTCTTGATCTTTAGTTTTCCAAAGAAGTGCACCCGGTGCGACTTGTGACCAGTCCACGTCTTCACGTCCGAATCTCACAAAAGTTAATTCACCACGCGCCGGTTCTAGACCGTGCACGAAACCACCCTGTTCGCGTTCGGCAGGTTTACCTTGGTCGAAGACCACACCATCACCTGGTTTCAGAGGTCCTTGTAATTTCAAAGTAACTCCATTCGTCGACACATCCACCACTTGTCCCAAATACGTTCCACGCTTTTTTCCAAAACGTGCGTGCACTAAATTTTGGTTATCAATTCCGCGAAGCCAGCCAGAATAAAGTCCGCGAGAGAATGTCATCTGCATCGCATACTCTTCTTCGGTATTAACTCGATGCGCGGCTTGGTCGGCATTTTGTCCCGTTTGCAGGGCTGACCATGCTGCGTCGACGGCACGACGGTAAGCACGGGTAATCGCCGCAACGTATTCAGGCGATTTCAGACGTCCTTCAATTTTCAGAGATTTTACCCCTGCACGAATTAAATCAGGCACCACTTCAATTCCCGCAAGGTCCTGCGGTGATAATAAATAAGCGCGATCTCCTAAATCTTTAATCACTCCATCGACGACTAATTCGTAGGGCAAACGACAAGCTTGTGCGCATTCACCACGATTTGCCGAACGGCCGCCGAGAGATTCACTCGTGAGACATTGACCAGAGTAAGCGACACAAAGTGCTCCATGCACAAAGACTTCTAGATCCAATGGTTTATCTTTCGTCGATAACTCCGTCTGTAATTTTTGTATTTCTGGAATTGAAACCTCGCGACCCAAGACCGCTAATGATGCTCCTAAGTCTTTCGCATATTGTACACCTTCGGCACTCGTCACCGTCATCTGCGTGGAAGCGTGAATCGGAAAGTCGGGTGATATTTTTCTTATCAAACGACAAATACCCGCGTCTTGCACAATGGCGGCATCTACGCCGGATGCAATAATCGTGCGAAGCATGCGCGAGGCTTCAGCGAGCTCATCCGGAAAAATAAGTGTATTGAAAGTAACATACCCTTTCACGCCGCGACCATGCAGGTAAGTCATGAGCGCGGGTAGATCGGCCTCTTCAAAATTATGGGCACGAACGCGGGCATTGAATCGTCCCACGCCAAAAAATATTGCATCGGCACCATTCTCCACGGCTGCTTTTGCACAATTCCACTCCCCCGCCGGGGCGAGAACCTCGGGTTTTCTTAATTGTTTTATAGGCGGGACGGACGGCACACCCAGAGCAAGGCATACTCTGGAGAATCTGCAAAGACGAATTAGCGAAGAGCCACGCATACAGGGTTGCCCCCGACCCCTAAGACCATTTGATGGGCCTATGGCTGACAAATTCGACGAAATCTTCAAAATGCAATCTGACCTCAACAAGCGTATTGGGGTGATCACGGAAGGCATGACCGAGGAAGAAAAAATCAAATGGACGCTCAACTACCTCCGCGCCATGCAGCAAGAGATGGCTGAGTTAACTGACTCGGTACCTTGGAAGTGGTGGGCGAAGTATCAGAAATTCGACGAACAAAATGCCCGCGTGGAAGTCATCGATCTCTTTCACTTCCTCATTTCGATTGCCCAAGTCTTAGGAATGTCGGCTGAAGACGTTTACCAGGCTTACCTGAAAAAGAATGCAGTGAACCATCAACGCCAAGACTCAGGTTACGTCAAAAAAGACGAAAACGATTCCCGCCATATTTAATTTATAAATTACCCCATGTCCCCACGTTCTGTTATCCGTCGCGGTTTTACCCTCATCGAAATTTTGCTGGTGATTGCCGTCATTGGCATTCTCAGCACGCTCATGTTTAGCCTCTTTAAAGCTGCTAAAAATGGTAACAACAAAGCGAAGGCCCGCGGCGAGATCCAAGGTCTGAGCATGGCCTGCGAAGTGTATCGTAAAACGTATGGCGATTATCCGTGCGGCTCGAATAAAGCTTCCTCCGCCAACGGAATCCAATTCCGCAAAGATTTCTTCGACCAACTGGTCGGTCGCAAGAGAATTTATAGCCCAAATCTATCCTCCGGCGGCAACGCATTACAGTTACTCAATTATACCGATACGAAGTTGCCTGGTGGAAGTAATCGCAAAATGAAACCTTTCTTAAGCGATGGCGTGGTCACATCGAACGATGATAAATCTCTCGGGCTGGATGATTGGACCAAAGCTTATGAATTCCGCGATCCTTGGGGCAATGCTTACGACTACCGCTATCGAGTTTCGCCTGGCGATGCTACGCCCCTGCAAGACCTGACGACCGGTGCTTACAATAGTACCTACGGAGCCTGGAAATATCCTGGCTTCCTCCTAGTTTCATGCGGTGCTAATTATATTGAACCAGCTGTTGAGGGTAATGCGCCCGACGACAAAGAATACTGGGATGGAACAGACATGCCGAAATCAGGCGCCATCACGACGACCTATTTCAACGACGACACCAATAGTCCTCCTTCATTCCAACGAGCAGACAATATCGTTAACTGGGCGAACAACTAAGCCGCCGTTTGCGTCGGCTTAATCGCTATCGCAAGTAAGACAGAAAGAAGCCAAGCGATACCTAACGTGGCGAGCGTGTGCGAAATCATGTGCTCGCCTCGTGCTATCTGATACAGGCCCATGAAACCGCCGAGACCCAAGCCGATCCAAAGTCCCAGCTTGCGGTAAGGCTGATTAAACCAAGCCCAGTACAGACAGATCAGAGCTAGGCCACCGCTGGCATGTCCGGCAGGAAATGCGTGGCAGGGATAGCCGACTGGTTTGCTTTGGAATAATAATAAATGCGGAAAGGCCCCACCATAGTTGGTTAATTCTAAGGGCGTGGCCATGTTCGTGATGGCACGAATCTGAGTTGAGGTCACTGAGATCAGTGCCATCGACACAAAAACATAAATAGCTTGGCGGCGATTCATCCAACGCGGCGCGCACTGAGGTAATAAAATAATTATCAATAAATAAACCGCGAATAAAATAATGAGGGCCTTGGGTCCGTCATAGGCGAGAATCTTACCCAAAATATTATCGTGCGGGATGAGCCAACTTTTTCCGTTCCAGAAAAAAGACTGAAACCAGAAATCTACTTTTTCACCTGCAGCGAAAGGGAAACCAAAAAATACAATCACACCGGCCAGAAATAATACCGGAGCGATGAGTCGCTTAAGGTTAGTGGGCTGGGTTGAGTAATCCGCCATGATTAAAGAGTTCATCGGCGCCTTGATAATAGCGCAAGGCTTCATCTGTAGCGGCCGAATCCATTTTAGTTTTCTCGATGGTCTTCAAACTACCTGTACCTAAATCAGCCCAGAATTGTTGAACCTGACGGACTGGTTTCAGTACCGTCAATAGGCCATTAGGACGGAGCACAGCGACCTTTTGATAATTACTGATAAAGGCACGGGGTTGATAGTCGGGCTTCATCACATCGGCACCCACGAATCGTGAGGTGTAAGAAATATTCATTAAACCTAATAAAGTGGGAGCCGTATCGATTTGGCTCATCATAGGTTCAAAGACCTGCGGTTTCACCAATCCAGGAGCCCAAATGAAAAGAGGGATTTCATATTTTCTAATTTCTAATTCTTGTTTGCCGGCGACTGAGGCACAGTGATCAGCGACGATTACGAATACCGTATTTTTAAACCATGGCTTAGACTCCGCTGCTTTAAGAAAAGCGCCAATCGCAAAATCTGTATACGCTACTCCACCCTCGCGATTTTGTAATTTAGGATCAATCTTACCACTCGGCCAAGTGTAGGGCCGGTGATTTGAAGTGGTCATAATGAAATGATGAAATGGCTTACCTGCGGCAAAAGATTTATCAGCTTCGTCGAGCGACCAATTAAACGCATCTTCATCGCAAGCACCCCAGGCATTTTCGAAAGTGGTTTTCTTGCCTGCGGCCAATTGACGAGGTAAATCTACCACACGATAGCCGTTGGTAGAGAAGAAGTAGTTCATATTATCAAAGAAGCCATCACCCCCGTAAATAAAGGCAGAATCGTACCCCTGATGATTAAGAACCGAACCCAAGGTAGTTAGGTTTTCACATCCACGACGGCGCAAGACAGACTGACCGGGAATGGGCGGAATCGATAGTGTTAAAGCCTCCATGCCGCGCACCGTACGTGTCCCGCCGGCGTAGCAATTTCGGAACCACAATGACTCCCGCGATATACGATCCAAGTTCGGGGTTAATTTTTGTGCAGCATACGGCTCAGTTCCGTAACAACTTAAAAATTCAGCACTGAGACTTTCGATAGTTATCTGAATCACATTATATTTTTGGGCCGAACCAGTTGCTTTGATTTCGCGAGTGATATCCGCTTTCTTACTCTCATTGTTTTCGGAAGTTAAAATCTCGCGTAAGGCAGCGGGGGCATTTTCACGTGATGGATAAAATCTGCGCCACTCTAATTGATTGGCCCAAAAAGCGGCTAAGAATGAATATTCACCATTCTTGGCGATTTCGGTTTCATAAATATTAGCGAAACTCGGTTGAATATCGCCCATGTGACGCAAGCCAGCGACCACGCGCTCGGCGAAGCTAGAATCGGCTGTAGAAGTCTTTTTGAGATCATGTTCTCCCACGAAATAACTATAACTAGGGATAATTAAAACGGGGACCGTGAGCACGAGCGGAGTCCACCAATGCGGCGTAGAATCCTCAACCACTCCATCTGACCAGAGCTGGGTGAACCCGCATTTACGCCAGAGGAAATAAAACCCAGCCGCCAGGGAGAATACCGCTAAAAAGATGAGTGGCATATTGTACGACTCACGAATGTTTTTAACCACTTCGCTCGTATAGACTAAGTAATCCACCGCGATGAAGTTGAAGCGAACCGCGAACTCCTGCCAAAAGAGAATTTCTGAGATTTTCCAGAAGGTGAAGAGAAAGACTCCGAAACACCAAAGAGGGACTAAAAATAAACGGAAACGTTCGGACTTACAAAAACTGCTGATCAGTGAAAAAGGGATGGCAAAAAAACCGGCCATAGCGACGTCGTAAACAAATCCAATAACTAGTGCCACAAGTGTCGTCCAAGACCAGGTGACTTCCGTGGCCGATACTGCAAGAAAACCGAGGCGCAAAACGGTACCTAAAATAATATACGTTAAGGCTAATAACCACGCTCCTCCCTGACGTGAGCGTATTTTTTTAAGGAGGAAGTTTAGCATATTCAGAGTTAATGGGGATAACCTAAAAGAGCGAGGGGATGTTGTATTTATTTAAACCGGCGGAACTTCGTCAACGCCGTAACCACCGCCGGGTCGACACCTCCCAATGCGCTTTATGGTGAGCCATGAACCCTTTAAAAAACCATGTGTTTTCAAGGCAATTACCGCATAAGCAGAACAGCTTGGATGAAATCTACAGCCCGAACCAGGAACCACCGCATGGAGTGCTTTTGAAATAAAACGTTGATAAAAATAAATGGGTTGGAGAGCCAACCAAACCACGCCACGGCGAAATCGATTCATCATTTTATTTCACAGTAGATTTTATCGCGGTGCTATAAATTTTCACCAAGCTCGCAAAAGATTTTCTGAGGATACTAGGGCGGGCAATTAAAACGCATTCCCAGCCATCGGGTAAGAGCTGGGCATCGTTGCGAAAAAGTTCACGGGCGATGCGCTTTGCGCGGTTACGATTCACGGCCAAAGGAATACTCTTCTTGGCAACGACCACGGCAAATCTTGCCTTTGTTTCAGGGGATCGGCCCTGCCCAAGATTCAAAAGAAAAGGCCCGCAGTCTAGCCGCGAGCCATTTTGGCGGAGACGCGAGAAATCGGCTGAAGCACGAATTCGACGCTCCCGCGGGAGACGCATCGAATTAAGATGCGCCGAGGCGCTTGCGACCAATCTTGCGACGATTGGCGAGAACTTTGCGACCACCAGGGGTCTTGGAACGAGCACGGAAACCGCACTTACGAGCGCGGGAAATCTTGGATGGACGGTAGGTGGGTTGCATAAAGTTAGAGGGAATAACCAAAGAGACCCCGCCAAAAGTGTCAAGCCCCACACTTCCCTTCTTGGCAGATAGCTTATTTTAATGAAGATACGGCAATATGAGTCCAGATAAAGCCCCCTTGCGCCCACCACCCGTCAAGGCCTACGAAAACGAAGAATTCTTGTTGAGCCCTCAGGCGCGCACCCTGCGCGTCATGGCCGAGCTCACCGAGCCCTACCATCGCTTTAAAAAATATGGCGTACGCAACACCGTTGTGATGTTTGGCTCCGCACGTACCCTACCCATCGATCGTGCACAAAAAGAACTCGAAGATGTGAAGTTGAAAATCACTCGCGGAGAAATCAGTCCTTCTGAAGCCAAAGCTCGATTACGTCTCGCCGAAGTTAATTTAAAAAGCGCACCTTTCTACGAAGCCTGTCGCGAATTGTCTAAAGAGATGACCGAGTGGTCGATGAGCTTACCGGAGTGGCAAAGATTCTTTATCTGCTCGGGTGGCGGACCCGGAATCATGGAAGCCGCGAATCGCGGGGCGAAAGAAGCGCATGGCCGTTCTATCGGCCTAGGTATCGCTTTACCCTTTGAACAAGAGCATAATCCTTACGTTACGCCTGAACTGGATTTAGAATTCCACTACTTCTTCGTCCGTAAATATTGGTTCCTTTATTTAGCTAAAGCGCTCGTCGCATTCCCTGGTGGCTTCGGCACTTTCGATGAACTCTTCGAAATGTTGACGCTGATTCAAACCGGTAAGACAAAAAAATATTTCCCGATTTTACTTTATGGTTCTGATTTCTGGAAACGTGTCACCGACTTCGAAGTCTTCCACGAATGGGGCATGGTCTCACCTGAAGACCGTGGACTTTATCATTACGTCGACTCCGTTAAAGAAGCGCGCGATCACTTAATTCAAATCATCACCGATAAATACCTAAAAGAAGACGGCTTATCGTAAACGGCGATGACCATTATTTTAGATTTAATCTATCTATTCATTGGATTGGGCGTCGCGTATGCTTGGTTCAGCGAGTACCGGAAACGCCAAAGCAATCCAGGGCCTGAACTCTTTTGGCCAGGCACCACGCGAGCCCCTATTTCAGGCATCTTAATCACTGTTTCGGGTATTCTTCTGATCACCGTCGCAGAAACCTGTGCCGAGATTCACTTTCAAGTCACTGCTAGTCAGTCGGTCAGTAATTTGCCTATTCTAGGGGCAAGCATTGGCGCTGCTATTGTTGAAGAAATGGTCTTTCGGGGCTTCGTCGCACCCAGTCCACTGAGAGGTATCAAATTGCTCGGACTCATCATCGTTGGTTCAGTCATTTTTAGTGCTATTCACGGATTTGATTTTAGCACCGTCCAAGGACGAATCAGTCTCATCGCTACTTTCTTCATCTCCGTTTGGTTATACCTCGGACGCTACAATCCTCTCAATCCCGAGCGCTCCATCCTACCCTGCTTAATTGGACACGTTGTGCGCAACCTTGCAGTCTTCGGAGTTAAATGGTCCCAAGGTTTTGTTGATTCTTACAATTTATGAAATCACCGAAGTCAGTCAGCGACTGGACTCACGGTGTCATCACGCATTCAGCCGAAGCCACTGAACAAGCAGCCCAAGCCTTTGCTCAACTACTTCCTACCGATACTACCCTTGCACTAGAAGGTGATCTCGGAGTCGGTAAAACAACCTTTGTACGCGGACTCGTGAAAGGCTTTGGAATCACCGAAGATATCACCAGCCCCTCCTTCTCTTTGCTCAATGTTTATAAGGGTAAACGTATGATTTTTCACGTCGACGCCTATCGCCTCACCCAAGCGTCGAGCTTCGATGATTTAATGATTTGGGATTTAGCGGTCAGCCCATGGAATGTGATTGTTGAATGGCCCGAAAAAGTTGCCTCACGACTCCCGCGTTCTCTGTGGAAACTAAAAGCCACCATCCTTGCGGACGGTGGCCATCAGTTTACGCTCAGCGTAAATTAAACTTACTGCTTACCGAAACGCTTGCGCTCGTTTTCCGTGAGGTAACGTTTGCGCATGCGAATGAAGTTAGGTGTCACTTCAACCAATTCATCTGACTCGATATACTCTAAGCAATTTTCGAGAGACATTTGGCGCATCGGTTTAATCTTTGCCATGTCGTCTGAACCAGAGGCACGAACGTTGGAAAGCTTCTTGTTAATGACCAAGTTAATTTCGAGGTCATTGTCCTTACAGTGTTCACCGACCACTTGACCCATATAAATTTCGTCGGTGGGCTTCACGAAGAAGTCACCACGGTCATAAAGACGGTCGAGCGAGTAAGAGGTTACTTGACCTCCTTCACCGCTGATCATCACACCGGCAGCGCGGCGAGGGGCATCACCCTTCACTGGCTCATAACCTAATAAATTGTGGTACATGACAGCTTCCCCACGGGTGGTGGTAAGCATCATGGTGCGCAGACCGAACAAGGAACGTGAAGGAATCTTGAACTCCATGTGAATCCAACCGCTGGTGCCAGCCTTGGCATCCATGGTACGTAATTCACCGCGACGGCTGAGAACCAGCGCCATGACATCACTCTGCGAAGCTTCCGGGCAATCCACGGCCAAGGTTTCCACTGGCTCGCATTCTTTGCCGTCGATTTGCTTCATGATCACCTGAGGCTTACCGACAGAAAGTTCATAACCTTCGCGACGCATGGTTTCGATTAACACGCCTAAGTGCATCAAGCCACGACCCGAAACCTGGAACGCATCCGCTCCGGGTTCACGCTCAACGCGGAGTGCTACATTCTTTTCGAGTTCTTTAGTGAGACGTTCACCCACCTGACGGCCGGTAACAAATTTTCCATCGCGACCCGCAAAAGGTGAATCGTTAAC
>CAIMFE010000050.1 GCA_903840235.1 uncultured Opitutia bacterium
CAATGCAGCACCTGATTTCGACCCAGCGTAAAATTAATATTCACGGGTACTTTATTGGCCAACACACAGGCCAGATTCGCAATCGTCGCACCAACACCAGGCGGAAGGACAATCGCTACGCGTTCCTTGCTCGTATTTTTTTTGAGTGTTTGCGCAAAAAACCAAGAAAGTAATAATGTGATATAGCCTGAAAAAGTTCGACGCTTCTCGGTGCGATCAATCAGCGCTGTGCTATGTCCTTTGACCATCAAACCACGCACCACATCTTGTGCTAGATGCCCTTGTAACGAAGGCCTTAAAGCAAAAGCCGTCGACGCCAATTCGAGTAATTTAAATCGAGTGTTTGCATACTCACTCGCGGGATAGGGCTGACCCCAAACTGCCGAAACTGGACGCCGAAAATGCTTGGGCATTTTCCAAAAAAACTTCCCGCCTCTAAAACTAAAAATAGATCCCCATAATCCATCAATCGCGACCGGCATAATCGGGACATTGGCTCGACGGGCAATCAGTTCGAATCCTCTGCTTAAAGGCAAGATACCACCATTACGCGTGACGTGACCTTCGGGAAAAATACAAACGACCTCGCCAGCTTTGAGCGCATCCGAAGCTTTATGAATGGCATCTTTCGCTTTTGATTCCGCCACGGGAATCGTGCGCATGGTTCGCATAATCACACGCGTAATCCACGAACGTTCAAAACCCTCATAGGATAAAAATTTTATGGGACGCGGAGATAAGACACCTAAAATAATAACATCCACATACGAAACATGGTTACATACTAAAAGCACCCCGCCCTCCTTCGGCATATTTTCCACGCCCACCGCGCGTACTCTATAAATAATACGTACTAAAATTAAAAACGCCGTTTGTAGGAAAAAATAAAACCACCACATGGAGGGATGCTTGTTTTTTCCCCGCCAGAACGCACAAATCGCAAATAGAACAACGAGGCCCAACGCTAACGTGAGCAAACCGACCAAGAATATACTGATAAACAATAATACCTGCACTCCATCGCAATAAGAGATGTTATGTAATGGTGCAAGCCGAGTCCTTTCGAGATTGACCCCTCCCTATTAAACGTTGGCTTTAATCTTCTCGCATGCGCGACTACGTCCTCAGGCGGCTACTCTTGATTCCCTTAACTTTCTTCGGGATTACTTTGGTCGCTTTTCTCATGACCCGACTGGTGCCCGGCGGACCGATTGAACGGGCGATGGCTGAGAAAATTCAAGCCCAGCAAAAAATGAGCGGAAGAGTCGGATTGTCCGCCAACGGTCCGGCTTCACCCGAAGAACTCGATAATCTTAAACGACAATATGGTTTCGATCGTCCGGCCCTCGAAGCCTATGGAATTTGGCTCGGTATCCTACGCGGACAAAACAACTGGGGCATCACCCGACTTGATTCAAACGGTCGCGGTGAAGTTGAAGTGCTTTCGTCAAACTCCCCCTCAACTCAAAAATTAATCATTCAGAAAAACCCTCAAGGTGAATTAACTTTAATCACCAAAGAACCTGCCGATTTAAGTCAGTGGAAGGTCGAAGCGGCACCCTTAGCTAATGATACCGATAAAAATCTGCGCGTGGTTGTTTTTCAATCTCAGTTCCACGGAATCCTCCAAGGTAATTTCGGACAGTCCACTGAAAGCGATAAACCAGTCATCGATTTAATTCTGCAAAAACTTCCGCTCTCCATGTGGTTCGGTTTTTGGGGTATGCTGATCGCCTACTTTGTCGCCGTCCCTCTCGGCATAAGCAAAGCGATTCGCCATGGCTCACTCTTCGACAGTCTATCATCGGTGGTGATATTTTTTGGTTTTGCGATTCCGGGATTTGTCCTGGCCCTCAGCGGATTATATTTATTCTGCTTCCATTTCACCCTACTACCACACTCAGGTTTCAATTGGAACGAACCCATCCGATCGACCATTCTTCCGTTAGCTTGTGAAAGCGCTGGTGCGTTTGCGGCCATGACGATGTTCATGAAAAATAGTCTGCTCGATAATCTCTCGGCTGACTATATGCGCACCGCTAAAGCCAAAGGTGTCAGCTCACGCCGTGGTCTGTATGTCCACGCCTTACGAAATTCGATCATCCCCTTAGCCGCCTCGTTCGGACAAAATCTCGGCTTCTTTCTCACGGGCTCCTTCCTCATTGAATACACCTTCGATATCGATGGCATCGGACTCTTGAGTTACGACGCTCTCGTGCATCGCGACTTCCCGGTCTTCCTCGGACTACTCACGATTTCAAGTATCGTTCTCCTCATTGGAAATATTCTTTCCGACCTCTGCGTTGCCGCCGTGGACCCTCGCATTCGTTTCCAAAAATGATTGCCCTCAGTCCCATTACCCAACGTCGCTTCGCGAAATTCCGCACGATCAAACGTGCCTGGTTTTCACTGATTGTTATGAGCGCATTATGCCTCTTGGCCCTACTCGGGCCATTATTAGTGGGCTCGCGCGCCCTTATCGTTAAATACCAAAATCAATATCGATTCCCCATCGTGGAGAGCACCATTAGCGGACGGGAATTCGGATTAACCCAAGACACCGAGCCCAACTACCGAAGACTTAAAAATCTGTTTAACGAAAAAGCTTCTGGCGACTGGGTTCTATTACCATTCGTTCCGTTTTCTCCTACCGAAGTTTCCGAAGTGTATTTGCCAGTGAGAACTAAAGATGACGGCGAGAATAAGGTTTACCTTTATTCCACCTTCGACGAACCGATTATCGACAGTCGTATTTTTATTTTAAATCCTGATGGCACTCGCGGCAGCACTTGGTCAGTGCAAAACGGCAAGCTCGATGGTGAATTTCGCATCCGAAATGAAAAAGGTGAAACAGTTCTGCTCAGTAAATATGTAAACAACGTCGCCGAGAAAACTCTTCCCAATCAGCAAGAGATTCCACCGAGTAATCTCTATACATTTGTTCCCTACCCCAGTGCACCAGGTTTAGATAATCACATTTTAGGAACCGACGAGTCGGGACACGATGTACTGGCCCGACTTTTCGGAGGCTTTCAAATCCTTCTGATTGCTTCACTCATCTACATGATCGCAAGTTACGCCATCGGCCTGATCTTGGGTGCAGCGATGGGTTATTGGGGCGGATGGTTCGATCTCATCATGCAACGCTTCATTGAGATTTGGTCTAACATTCCATTCCTCTACGTGATTGTTTTTCTCGCGACACTTTTTGAACCGAATTTATTGATCCTTGTCTTAATCCTCGTCGCTTTTTCTTGGATCGGCATCGCCCATCAAATGCGTGCCGCCGCCTATCGTGAAGCCGCTCGTGATTATGTCGCCGCCGCCCGCGCACTCGGGGCATCCGATTGGAGAATTCTCACCCGACACATCCTGCCCAATTCGCTGTCCGTCATCATTACCATGGCACCTTTTAGTATCGCAGCCGTCGTAGCGTCATTAGCGTCCTTAGATTATTTAGGATTTGGACTTCCACCGACGACGCCTTCATGGGGAGATTTACTCCGCCAAGGTAAAGAAAATTGGAATGCCTGGTGGATCATTACCTCGACCGTCACCTGCATGGTTTCAGTTTTAATCATGGTTAATTTCATCGGCGAAGGACTTCGCGAAGCCTTCCATGGAAAGGAAAATCAATCATGAAAAAATTCCTCCTTACAGCGTTAGGTGTTTTTTTATTTTCAGTGGTTCGCGCTGAAACACCATCCAGCGAGATCTATCAAGATCCGCAGGCCCAAACTTATTATAAAGAGAAATCCACCTTCTTTAAATTCAGGTCGCCCGATTCTATTCCTAAAAATTTAAAATGGGTGACCGACCCCCAAGAGCCCATCTTTGCCGACCCTCAAGCTAAACGCGGCGGTGTTCTTAATTATTTTATCAATAGTACACCTCCGGTCTTACGTCGTGTAGGACCTAATTCCAATAATAGTTTCCGAGGGATTGCTTACGATGGTAACGACTTCTCACTTATCACACTGCATCCTAATTCTCTGAAGCCAATTCCCTGTCTGGCTGAAAGTTGGGCAATCTCCGAAGATGGACTAACGGTCTACTTCAAACTCAATCCACGTGCTAAATTCACCGACGGCCAACCGGTAAGTGCCGATGACTACCTTTACACCTTCTACTTCTATCAGTCACCTTGGATCAATGCCCCTTGGTATAACGATTTCTACACCAAGGAATTCGCCGGAATCACTAAGTACGATGACTACACGATTGCGATCCACTTACCGGACAAGAAGCCCGACCCTTTAAACATTCTCGGTTCTATCAGTCCAACCCCTCGACAGTTTTATAAAAACTTCGGACCCGACTACTGCAAAGTCTATGGTGATCGTTTCCAACCCACGACCGGCGCATACACCATTCCTGACGAAGATTTTATTCGCGGACAACGTGTCACGTTGCGCCGCATTCCACATTGGTGGGGCGACAAAGAACGCTACACGACTCACCGCTACAACGTCGACGCGATTGAATTTAAAGTCATCCGTGAAATGGACAAAGCTCACCAGATTTTTCTCCAAGGTGAATGCGATTTATTCTTCATGGGCACACCGAAATTTTGGTACGGCGCTAATTCAACGGAACCCTACCAAGCCGGCTTTATTAAAAAAGCACGTTTCTTTAATGACGTCCCACGACCACCCTTCGGCCTTTATATTAATACCCTCAAACCACTGCTCTCCGATTTAAATGTTCGCATCGGCCTCCAACACGCGACCGATTTCCAAAGAGTCATCGATACTTTTTACCGCGGTGACTTCGAACGTCTCAATCAATTCAGCCAAGGCTACGGCGAATTCACCAACCCCTCCATCAAAGCCCGTAAATTTAGTCCAGCCTTAGCCAAAGCCGCTTTTGCTCGTGCCGGCTTCACCGAAGTCGGATCCGATGGCATTCTGCGCAAGCCCGATGGCACGCGACTCTCGATTCGTTTAACGATGGATGATAGCGAACGAAGAAAGTTCCTCCCTACTCTCATCGAATCAGCCAAACTTTGCGGACTCGAATATCGCCCCGAAGTTCTCGAACACACCACAATGTATCGCAAGGTCATGGAGAAAAATCATGAGCTGTGTTTTTGGGCTTGGGGTGCCAGCGGACTCCAACCCGAACTCTGGCAATCACATCACGGCGATAATGCTGTCGAAAAAACTGTCGACGGATTGCTCGTCGCTAAAAGACAGACGAACAACATCACGGGTACACATATTCCTGAACTCTCTAATCTCATCGATCGCTTCAGAGCATCGACCGACAAATCCGAAATGATCCAACTGAGTTTCAAAGCTCAACAACTGATTCATGATGAAGCGAGTTTCATCCCCGCATTCTGTGTTCCGAGTTATCGCCTCGCCTACTGGAACTGGCTAAAGTGGCCGGCACATTTTGATGTACGCACGAGCGATGACCCACTCAGCGCTGGCCTGTTTTGGTTAGAACCTAATGAAAAGTCCCGCATTCAAACTCTCTTAAAGCGTCCGCAGTGGTTTCAATCTCTGACCCCGGAGGAAAAACTCCCACCCACGACGCAAATTTACGACCAGTGGCGAACTGAATAATCAATCTTCTGCCTTCCCCTTCTCTATTTAAACTTTCATACTCACAAAAATGTCGGCTACGCCTTTATTAAAAGTTGAGGACCTCACGATTACTTTTCATGCCCATGAAAAAGCAACCGTCGCGGCTTCAGGAGTATCCTACGAATTAAACAGCGGAGAAGTTCTCGCCGTCGTCGGTGAATCGGGCTCAGGTAAATCGGTTTCCGCCCTCGCACTCACTCAACTTTTGCCCAGTGCCCCCACTTGCGTGGTCAGCGGTAAAATAAATCTCGAAGGCATCAATCTCTTAAGCCTCTCCGAAAAAGAAATCTCCCGTTATCGCGGAAAAGTCATCGCCTATATTTTCCAAGATCCCGGCACCTCCCTAAATCCAGTTTATTCCGTCGAGTTTCAAATCGCCGAAGCGATTAAAATACATCGTCCAGAAATCTCCGATGTTCATGCCGCGGTCATTCAGTCACTCAATGAGGTTCGTATTCATGAACCCGAGAAAGTCGCTCAACAATACCCACACGAACTCTCCGGCGGCATGCAACAACGCGTCATGATCGCCATGGCCTTAGCCTGTAATCCTCGCATCTTGGTCGCCGACGAACCAACCACGGCGCTCGACGTCACCATTCAAAAGGAAATCATCGATCTACTCGCCCACCTTTGTCGCGAACGCGGTATGAGCATCTTACTCATCACCCACAACTTCGGTATCGTAGCCAATTTCGCCAACCAAGTGATTGTAATGCGACACGGTAAAGTCGTCGAAGCAGGCACGGCTCAGCATGTTTTAGAAAACCCAACGCATCCCTATACCCGCGGACTGATTGCCTGCATTCCGCGACTCGGACAAAAGCGTCATCGCCTCACCACCCTGCCCACCGACCTCTCATAAAAATGTCTACCCCTTTATTAGAAGTCAGAAACCTTTCGGTCGATTATCCGGGACGCGCGCATTGGTTTTTCCAAAAGAGTATCCCGAAGCGTGCCGTCGATAATGTTTCGTTCACGATTCCTAAAGGTAAGACCGTTGGACTCGTGGGCGAATCAGGCTCAGGCAAAAGCACGACCGGTAAATCCATCATTCGACTCGCCCCCTGCACCGAAGGACAAATTTTATACGAAGGCGTAGATATCGGTAATAAATCGAATCGTGATTTCTTACCGTGGCGTAAAAAGATTCAGATGATTTTCCAAGATCCCTACAACTCGCTCGATCCGCGTTCCGACGTTTTAGGAATTCTCTCCGAGCCTCTCGAAATCCATTTCCCTGATCTTAGTAAAGCCGACCGAGAAGCTCGCTGCATTGATTTACTCAAAAAAGTAAAACTACCCTCCGAATACCTCTACCGCTATCCCCACGAGTTTTCCGGCGGACAGCGCCAACGCATCGGGATCGCCCGAGCCTTGGCCGTCGAGCCATCCTTAATCATTTGCGACGAACCGGTTTCGGCGCTCGATGTTTCCGTGCAGGCCGAAGTGGTGAATTTATTACAAGATCTCCAGGAGCAATTACAATTAACCTACCTATTTATTGCCCACGACCTCGCCGTGGTTGAACATATCAGCGACCATATATTAGTGATGTCCCAGGGAAAGATTGTTGAGGCTGGCACTCCCGCACAAATTCTGCAGAACCCCAAAGAGGAATATACCAAAACACTTTTAGCCGCCGTCCCTAAACTTTCATGAGTACACCTTCACAGTCTCGACTCGATAAAACCACGCTCGGACTTTTCGGCATCATCGTTGGGATGGCCACACTCACCTGCTGGGATCAGTGGAACATTTGGAGCACCAAAGACGATTACTCATTCGGCTATCTCGTTCCTTTCTTCTCTGCCTACGTGCTCTATGACCGCTGGGATGAACTCTACGCTTATTTAACCGGACAAAAAACCATCGTTGGAAATCCCACTCCGCGCTGGGTCCTAGGCCTGGTTAATTTCATCGCATTGTTCTCAATCATTACCTTTGTCGGCGGTGGAGCCATCCGTGCAATTTACGGAACCGGCGTCGGACCCACGATTGCAATTTCCTTTGGACTTGTCGGAACCGTTTTAAGTTTTGGTTTTATCTCAGCTCAAGGACCCGAGGGAACCGCCCCCTCCAATGCGGTGCGCTGGAGCATCGTCGGACTTCTCCTCTTCCCCGCCTGCGTTTGGATTATCTCTGGTCCGTTTCTCTACCTCGTCGATAACCGCATCAAAGGCGAACTCCTCACCAACGTTACCGAATTCGTCTCCGGCATCTTAAGACTTTCCGGCGAAACGATTAAAGTGAACGGCAACACCATCGAATTTGCTAATAAGGATGCCGTCGGGATTGCCGATGCCTGCTCAGGTATTCGCTCACTCTCCGCCTGTGTCTTCGTCGGCGCATTTCTTGGTGCCATCTTTATCGAAGGCGGTTTTCCAGGCTCTCTCGTTCGTCGCATCTTCTTAATCATTATTTCTGGAGCCGTCGCGATTATGGTAAATATTTTCCGTAATACCTACCTTGCCTTCTACGCACTCGAACATCGGTCCGCTTCACTGGATCGAGATTTCTGGGGCGTCGAGATGGGGGCAAAAGATTTTTCCTTCTTAGGCACCGTTCACGACTTTGCTGGAAACTTTTCCATGGTGATCGCCTTCGTCTTACTTTTAGCATGCGTACCGCTAATCAATTGGATTGGTCGCAGTGGAAAACCGGCAAAATAATTTTGGATGAAGATTCTGCACATCAGTCCCGAGCTCACCCCGTGGTCCAAAGCAGGTGGCCTGGGTGATGCGGTGGCTGGTCTGGTCAAAGCCCTAGCCGCTGAGGGACATGAGGTGCACGTGGTTTCTCCCCTTTATGGTTCCGTGCCCGACCAAGAAAAACTCGGCACCCTCATCGAGTCATTAAAAGTGAACGTCGCGGGAGATCCACTCCGCGCCACCTGCCGCGTTAGAAAAATCGCTTTAGCACCGAAGGCAGAAGCTTGGTTCATCGAACATAATGAATACTATGGCGCGCGTGAAATTTACCCAGCCCAAGAAAATGTCGCCGAGCGCTCCTGTTTCTTCGGTCGCGCCGCACTCGATGCCTGCCTGGCACTGAACTGGATACCCGACGTCATTCACTGCCATGATTGGACGACTGGACTGATTCCCGTTTTACTCAACACGACCGCCAAAGGCACCTTGCTCGGAAAGTCTGCGTCGGTCCTCACCATTCATAATCTGCAACACCAAGGTCTGCTCAGTAAACGTATCATTCCCTTCTTGCATTTACCGGAATGGTTATTTCATCCGGATGAAATTGAATGCTATGGCGGAGTGAATTTTTTAAAGGGCGGAATACTACACGCCCATAAAGTGACCACCGTGAGCCCAACCTACGCTCAAGAAATTTTGACAGCAGAGTATGGATTCGGATTAGATGAGTTTTTGCGACGTCGTAAAGCCGACCTCACCGGCATCCTTAATGGCGTCGACATGGAAGAATGGAATCCAGCGACCGACAAAAACCTGGCTAAGAATTACGATGCCAAAAAGCTGACGAATAAAGCGGCGTGTAAATTAGACCTACAAAAACAATTAAACCTCAGCCCGCAAAGCGACATCCCCCTGATTGGTGTAGTTTCACGCTTATGGGAACAAAAGGGCTTAGATTTAGCCCTTCCCGTGCTACCTAAGTTTTTACGTAATGGAAAAATCCAATTCGTCTTACTCGGCAGCGGCGATCCGACATTAGAAAATAATTATAAAAAACTCGCCGAAGATTTTTCTCAGTCCGCCGCCGTACGCATCGGCTACAATAATGCACTCGCTCACCAAATCGAAGCTGGTTGCGATTTCTTTTTAATGCCCAGTCGCTTTGAACCGTGTGGACTTAATCAACTCTACTCGATGGCTTACGGCACAATTCCTATCGTGCGTGCGACGGGTGGATTAGCTGACACTGTAAAAACTTGGAATGAAGAATCCGCTGATGGCAGTGGCATCGTCTTTAATAATTCCGATAGTCCCGCGATCGAGTGGGCAATCAATCAAGCGATCAAACTTTATAGTTCACAGAAAGATTTTAAATCAGTTCAGAAGACTGCAATGTCGTCGCAATTCTCCTGGAGTACTGCGGCCAAAGAATATTTACGGACATATAAATCAGCAATCCAGTCCGTGTCATAGGCATTTAGCCTAAAAATTGTCAGCATTTGCCTTATTTTAGACAGATTTTTGCATACCGATACTAAGTTTATTCAATGTTAACTAAGTAAAAATAAGATTGGACATTCAAAAAAATAGTACTACCTAAGAAACCGCTATGAAAAATATCGCATCCATCACAACCCTCACCCTCGTTGCCGCTGCCGCTATGGCAGACGCTGCTCCTGCTGCTGCTCCTGCTTCAGCTTGGACGCAATCAGGAAACCTCGCTATCTCCAGCAACTACATCTGGCGTGGCGTTTCACAAAATGCTAACACTGTTGCCATCTCTGGTGGTTACGATGTTGCACACACCTCCGGCCTCTCGGCTGGTGCTTGGCTCGCCTCAGCTGGCGACGGATACAACTCCGAATACAACACCGAGCTCGACCTCTACGCGAACTACGGTTTCAAAGTTTCTGGTGTCGATCTCTCAGTAGGTTACATCGCTTACGTATACCAAGGTGGTAGCTACGCTAACTTCTCTGAAGTTAACGTTTCCGCAACCTTCGCTGGCGTAACTGCTAAAGTTTCGAAAGAAATCACCAACGCCGCAGCTGGCACTGGTTTCAGTGACTTCGGTTACTACTACGAACTCGGTTACACCTACAGCATCGCTGCTGTTAAAGGTCTCGACCTCGGTCTCCACTACGGTTGGGCAGACAAGAATGGTGCTAGCCGCAAGGAAGAAGACTACTCCGTTTCTCTTACCTACCCTGTAGCTGGTTTCGTTGCAACAGCTGCTTACAGCAACACCCCTGGTTCAGTTGCTGCATTCAGCGGTGCTTCAGCATCTAGCCAAATCAACGGCGATCTCTACAGCCTCTCACTTAAGAAAACCTTCTAAGGTTTAATTAAGTCTTTATAGCTAAGGGGCGTTCTCGGATAGGAGAACGCCCCTTTTCTTTTGTAGGGTTGAAAACCCGCCAGATTCCCTAATGGTAAATGTCCGATGATTGAGTCCGCCCGCAAACCCGATTGGCTCCGCGCCCCTCTACCCTCCGGGCCTGACTATCTCGAGACTCGCGAAAACGTAGACAAAAACAAACTGCACACAGTTTGTCAGTCCGCCCAATGCCCCAACCTCGGCGAATGTTGGTCACGCGGAACAGCCACCGTGATGATCCTCGGCAACGTCTGCACCCGCTCCTGTACTTTTTGCGCCGTCCTTTCCGGTCGACCCAGTGAATTAGACCTCGGCGAACCAGCGCGCGTCGCTGAATCAATCTCGCAAATGAAACTGCGTCACGTCGTCATCACCTCGGTCGCACGCGATGACTTAAAAGATGGCGGCGCTTCCGTCTGGGTCGCCACCATCCGCGCCACCCGTCACAGAAATCCCAATACCACCATCGAAGTTCTTCCCGCAGATTTTCGCGGTGAACAAATCCACCTCGATACTCTTTTAGACGCGCAGCCCGATATCTTAAATCATAACTTAGAAACCGTCGAACGTCTCCAACGTCCCGTCCGCAAAACCGCCCGCTATGACCGCTCCTTCTGGGTCCTAAAACACGCTAAGTCCCGCGGATTCATTACCAAAACCGGACTCATGCTCGGCATCGGAGAAAAGAAAGAAGAAGTCGCTCAATTATTAAAAGACATCGCAGCAGCCGGAGTCGATATCATCACCATCGGACAATACTTATCCCCGAGCAAAGAACACGCACCCATCGATCGCTGGGTTCACCCCGATGAATTTGCCGAATGGAAAACTTTTGCACTAGGACTAGGAATCAAACACGTCGAATCGGGTCCGCTCGTCCGCTCGTCCTATAAAGCAGACGAACAAGTCGTAAAATTTAATCTACTCGAACGTCGAAAGACTTTTCCTGCTTAAGCCGTGCACGGTTATCCTCCTGTCGACTTTAAAGCTGAACTGAACGAAGCACAATACGCCGCCGTTACATCGCCGCGTGGACCCGCATTAGTTTTGGCTGGAGCAGGCTCCGGAAAAACTCGCACCCTCACTTACCGCGTCGCCTGGCTCCTTCATCAAGGTACCAAACCGTGGGACATCCTCCTACTCACTTTCACCAATAAATCCGCCAAGGAAATGCTCGAACGCGTCGAGGATCTCACCGGTGTACCACGCGGGCAGTTCTGGGGCGGCACCTTCCACTCCATCGCCCAACGTATCTTGCGACGTAACGCCCAAGCCGCCGATCGTAATCCCGACTTCACCATCCTCGATCAAAAAGAATCCGAACAGCTTTTTTCTGGAATCATCAAAGAAATCGACGGTGCCTTTATCAAAGATAAAACAAATCCGAAAGCACCCGTCATCCTCGACGCCTATTCGCACGCCCGTAATACACTGAGACCAGTCGTCGATGTCATGCGCGAGCGATTGGATTGGATGAAAGGCGGACCCGAAAAATTAATCAAATTCTGCGAAGCATACGAAGCAGCCAAAAAGGCGCGCAACGTCTGCGATTTCGACGACCTCTTAGTCCTCTGGCTGCAAGTACTCGAAAAAGATCCCGCCGCCCTCGCGCATTATCGCCAACGTTTTCAACATCTTTTAGTCGATGAGTTTCAAGATACCAATCGACTCCAAAGTAAGATCATCGACCTCCTCGCCTCCGAACATCAAATCATGGCCGTCGGTGACGACGCCCAATGTATCTACACCTGGCGCGGCGCCGACTGGGAAAATATCGTCACCTTCCCCCAACGTCATCCGGGAACCCAGATTCATACTATCGATATTAATTATCGTTCCACTCCCGAGATTCTTTCATTCGCGAATGAAATTTTAGCACATCGTCCCAGTGTCGATGGCTTTGAAAGAAAATTAAAAGCCGTACGTGGAAGTGGCATGCAACCGACTTTGTTCACGGTCGGTGATACTTCCCAACAAGCGAAACTCGTCGGACGCAAAATTCATCAGCTTCATCAAGAAGGACATCCTTTAGCCGACATTCATATTTTATACCGCGCTCACTATCAATCCATCGAGTTGCAAATGGAACTCAACGCACTCGGCATCCCCTTCGTCATTACCAGCGGACATAAGTTCTTCGATTTAATCCACGTTAAAGATATCCTAGCCCACCTGCGATTTATCCATAATCCAAACGATTCGGTCGCGCTGTCCCGAGTACTGTGTCTATTGCCTAAAATCGGCCCCATCGGTGCCGATAAAATCATTCGAGCCGCCCAAGAAGTGGACGCGACCCAGCGACGTGGCCTCGTCCGTGCCCTACGCGACCCCGCCGTTCTCAAGAAAGTGACCGATGTCGCCAAAGACGATTTCAATGATCTAACCATCACCCTTGAGGACATGCTCGAAGGGATTGAAAACGCCCAACAAAAACCTGCCCCCGTAAATCCTTCGACCGATTTATTTACGCACGCTCGCGAAAAACATGATGAGAAGATTTCGCGCACTCCCGCCGAAACGGTTCGTGTATGTATTGAAGGTTGGTACGGCACGCACATGAAAACTCTTTTTCCCGACTGGAAAGATCGCGAACAAGATTTGACCGGCTTGATTGGTTTCGCCTCAAAGTTTCCCGACCTCGGTGATTTAATCGCCCAAGTAGTTTTAATGAATGGAGAAACTTCGGATAAAAATCCCGAACCTCAGGAAGACATGTTGAAGCTGACAACCATTCACCAATCGAAAGGACTCGAGTTCCCAATCGTGTTTGTACTCGGTGTGGCTGATGGACTTTTACCCTTAACTCGCGCGATCGATGAAGGTGATGTCGAAGAAGAGCGTCGCCTCTTTTACGTAGCCTGCACACGCGCCGAAAATCTTTTGTATCTCTTCGCCCCACGTTTTACGACATCAGGCGAAGGCTACCGACCGCTCGACCCATGCCGATTTATTGAGGAAATGAGCCCTGATTGCTATGATTTGGCTGATTATGCCCATCGCCGGCTCTGAAACCCCTTTATGACAATAGTTTAGGGTAAGTGGCTTGCCTTGCCAAAGGGCTCGTTTTCTGTCTCAAATCCTACCCTCTATGCCAAAGGTACTCGTCGCTGATAAGATTTCACCCACTGGTGTCGCCCTCCTCAAAGCCCAAGCGGGCTATGAGGTCGTTGAAGCCTACGGTTCATCACCCGAAAAGGTGCTCGAATTGGTTAAGGACGTGCACGCAATCTTGGTCCGCTCCGAGACCCAGATCACTCGCGAAGTACTCAACGCCGCACAGAAACTTGTTTGCGTAGGTCGCGCCGGTGTAGGTGTCGATAATATCGATGTCGATGCTGCCACCGAACGCGGTGTCATCGTGATGAACACTCCTTCAGGCAACACCGTCGCCACCGCCGAGCTCACTTTTTCACACCTTCTCTCTCTCGCCCGTCCGGTACCTGAAGCCGTTCAATCCATGCGCGAAGGTAAATGGGACCGTAAAACACTTTCCGGTACAGAATTATTTAGTAAAAATTTAGGAATCTTAGGACTCGGCCGCATCGGCGCCGAAGTCGCCAAACGCGCCATCGCTTTCGGCATGAAGGTTTACGCTTACGATCCTTACCTCACCGAAGCTCGTGCGAAATCCCTCGGCGTACACATGTCCACCCTCGACGAAGTTTTCGCCGTTTCGGATTACATCACAGTGCACATGCCGCTCACCCCGCAAACTGAGGGCATGGTTAATACCGCCGCTTTCAGCAAAATGAAAAAGGGTGTTAAGATTGTGAACTGCGCCCGCGGTGGAATTGTCGACGAAGCAGCACTCGCCGCCGCTATGCAATCTGGCCAATGCGGTGGCTGTGGATTCGATGTATTCGTCGAA